>CAJXIT010000078.1 GCA_913054055.1 uncultured Thalassolituus sp. | reverse complement strand
AATTAGATAACTGACGCTCATTGATTTCATATTCATGATTAAACATGATGCTTGCACAATCATATTGCTTGGCCAATTTAACTAATTGCGACGGCACATGTTTATAGCCTGATGTGTGCAATGCAATCAGCGGAACGGATAGTTTATTTAACTGATCTTTAAGAGTTAATACACGCGCTGCGATAATCCCCTTTTGACCATCCGACACACCGTGCTCATGCCACTGCTGATCATTTAATGTATAAACGGCAATCACCGGACCAGCTTTCATGGCTTGATACAAGGCAGGGTTATCAAGAAGCCTTAAGTCCCGACGAAACCAAAGCAATGTTGGCCCTACGTTTTTTGTAGTGCTATTTCCCGAAAGTACGGATGTATGATTATCGAATGTACTCATGTTTATTTCACTTTACTGGACAAAGCATACTGAGATTGCTCCGCCAAATGCTCTACTAGTTTATGGGCACTTAAAAAAGCACGCTCTACTCCATCAATTGATTGCCCTTCAATGTCCGTTTGCACATCAAAATAATCCCCAACAATATGAATGCCATCTGAAAATGACAAGTAGCCTTTCGTACCCTTAATCAAATTTGAATACTGAGAATACAACCACCTATGGGTGTATTGTTTAAGATAGTCGGGCGTTGCAATACCATTCAATGAAAACTGTTTATTTAAATCTTGAAATAAATAAGATGCAATGTCATCAAAGTGTTTATCTAGATGTTGTTTAGCCCAACCACTGGTTGACGTCACTTTAATCATTGGGAATTCGGTTAAGTTTCTGCCCGGTTTTAGATGTTCTAATGAAATATTGGCGATCACATCACTTGAAAATTGGTTAATGGATAATAAATCGGAAACGCTCATGGACCCGTAAGGAAAGATAAAGCACGAAACAAATACAGGGTCACTTTCAGTATGGGCTATCCATGATTCCGCAACGTGTCCCGCAGGCAGCAATGCAGAAGCTTGCTCCGCTGGCATGGCCAAAATTAGATGATGACAACAGGCCATGACAAATTCATCACTTCTGCTTGCCTGTGGTTGGCGGGCATCTGCTTGGGTTTGACAAAACAAAAACCATTTATCATTTTTAAATTCGATTCTGGAAATTTTTTCACTAAAATTTACGTTTATAGAGTTACTCATATGACGAGTTAGCGCAGAGTTTCTTGGCTCGGCCACATACGAAGAGGCAACGGGGTCAACCAATGTCACTTTATTTAAGGCTTGAAGCTCCCCTAAATAGTTCTTAAACAACTCTGTTTTCGCACAAAAAGCGGATGCACCTAAATCAAAACCCCCTTGTTGATTTTCATTCTCAAATGAAACTCGTTTACTGCCTAAACGGCCACCGGTGCCACGGGCTTTTTCAAACACACAAACATTTTTACCCGCTGACTGAAGTGCCTGTGCTGCTGTTAACCCAGATACACCTGCACCCACTACGATGTAATCACAACTGACATAGTCGTCTAAGTTTTCATCGACGTTTTTTATTGTTTGTAAGGTCATCGCTCAATCCACATCCAACCTATTATTAAATTTACTTCCTATACGCCCATTCCCTATTAATGGATCATAAAAAATCCTTTACCAAAAGAGGCCTTTGCTTTAAGTTGAACGGCTTAAATTACTTCACATTTAATCTGCCAAAACTTAGGACAGACTTTTGACTCAAGTAGCTAGCGAAACATCTTTCCAGATGGACGATTTGATTGTTCGCATTGCAGAAACTCAAGATCAGCAAGCTTTTTCAGAATTGGTTGAGCTCGCCGCACCAAGAATGAAAGCGTACGCCATTCGCTGTGGTGCAGGTGTGGATGACGCAGAAGAGCTGGTACAGGAGTGTCTGCTTACAGTCTGGCGTAAAGCCCACCAGTTCAACCCTAAAGCCGCTCGAAGCACCACTTGGCTTTACACCATCATTCGTAATCGCCGTATTGATATGGGCCGTAAGAACAAACTGGACATTGTTCAATCTGACGACCTGTGGCCAGAAGGTGAAACAGATTTACTAGAAGATGATGTTGAACGTGATCTAACTGGTAAATTGGTGCGTACACTATTACACAGCCTGCCAGACGAGCAGCGGCAAATTGTATTCAAAGTCTATTTTGAGGGTAAATCCCATAGCGAAATAGCCGGAGAATTGGATTTACCGCTTGGGACCATAAAGTCCCGCTTACGTTTGGCAATGAAGAAATTAGATACACTCGCAAAAGAACAGGTGTCATGGCTAACTATCATCCTAATCATGAACTTTTAATGCAGTTTGCAGCGGGCCAGCTCAGCAACGCGCTGGGAATCATGGTTGCCTGCCACATCGAAAACTGCGAAGAATGTCGCGCTGTGACTCAAAACTATGAGCACCTTGGTGGAGACATTTTGGAATCCTTAGAGACCATTGAGCTCAGTCCTGATTTCATTAGCCGTACGCTTTCTAAGCTGGCGGAAGATGCAAAAAGCCCTGAGCCAGCGTCGGCTGCACCACCTGTTGTGGATGCTCGCCTACCAAAACCTCTACAGAGATTTTTACCCAATACATTAGAAAGCCTACCTTGGAGTGGCATTTCAAGCAGTATTCAGCAATTTGATCTGACCATCAGCGACCGACAATACACCGCTCGTTTTTATAAGATTAAAGCCGGTAAAGAATTGCCTCAGCATACTCATAAGGGTAACGAGTATACGATGGTAATGGACGGTGCCTTCAGTGATGAATCTGGCTCGTATCATAAGGGGGATTTTATCCTTGCGGATACCAGCACCCATCACCAACCTAAGGCACACGCTGACTGCGACTGTATTTGCTTCGCTGTTATGGATGCACCGTTGAAGTTCACAGGGTTTTGGGGAAGGATGCTTAATCCATTCATGAGGTAATCCCTACCTAATTACAAACACAAAAAAAGCAGCCTTAGCTGCTTTTTGTTTTTATGACATGCCATTGCCGCGCTAATACCGCCACAAACACAGCCTCTAGTATAGCCATTGCCATTAAACCTGAATTGGCTTCAATCATCCCCATGCCCAATAACCGAAAGCCCAGCAAACCCGCAGATAAAACCAAAGAAAAATACAAAGCCCCTTCAATATAACCTTTGTGCAAGCTACTCATGATCATGGCAAGGGCAATACCCACTTGCAGCCCGCCATATACGGCAAAAAACTCAGAGCGCCCTGCAGGTGTTAAACTGAAACCCAAAAATCCGGCTGCTAATTCGGGTTTAAGGGCGCACCAAATTCCTGAAAGCAGGTATATCAAACCCACGGTTCGTAATGTCCACATGGTATTTCTCACTATTAATTTATCTGTTTATTGATCTGTTTATTAGGCTAGTTATGGATAAGGGGTTTCATGCTGGCTGTAATGGTATGGCCTGATTCAGATTCAGGGTCTTGCTCATATTCATATCGAATATGAGCCACATAATTCTCTCCTGTCATATTGCCCTGCATGCCTTTTTCAATATTGGTTAAGCCTTTATAACTTAAAATTCGACCCGACTTTAAATCATATTCAAGTTTTATGGGATCAACCAATAAACTGATAAAAAAGTTATTGGGAGCCAGATCAAACCCAATGGTAGTGTCATTAATAAACGTTCGCTGAATGTCAAAGGTCACAAACATATTACGGGTGGGCGCTAAAAATTCCACCTTCATGGCTTTTCCTGACACCAGTTCGCTCCAATTTTTAACCATAAATACGTCAAAGCCTGCATCGGCAATCATCACTCCTTGTTTGGCAGCGTCTAATGATTCTGAGTTTGGCTTGGTTTGAGCCCCTTGCTGAATGGTAATTTGATCCTCTATTTTTTTAACCTGTAAAACAGAGGCATTTCGATCATCAAGAAATTTAAAGTCAGGAAAAAAACCCGACTCATCATAGGTAAGTTGTTTATGGGCAAACACGCTACCATCAGGATGATGATAGCGAACGGTAGATGACGTGCGATTATGATCAGGGTCGCTTTCTATTGAATGGTACTCAACATATAAAAGTTGATCCCCTTCAAGGGAATAAGCGTGTCCAGAGAAGGTTACTTCATTTACTTGTGCCATTGCATAAGTCGAAACAAAAGACAAAAAGATAACGCGGCATGCATTCTTTAATATTTGAGCGTTCATAAAGGGCCTCATGCTTAGGGTTGAAGGTGAATAGGGGTTAAGCCCTTATTAATTTTTTTGACAGCCTGGCACATCAATAAAAAAACACTCGCCCAAATCCCCCAAGCAAACACCATTATCCAAAGGTGCGCGGTGTGAAAATTAATGATACCAATTTGTTTGCCCACTACATATGACAAAGGCCCAAACACCGCGCATATTGAAACAAACATAATAGGCTTACTCAGTGCCCAATGCAGTGTACTGAACAAGGAGGACGAAAATGCTAGCCACATTAAAAGCAGCCATAAAGGGATGTTCACTAAGGGCATGACTTCAGTTGTGGGAAAGCTATATATCTGACATGCATATAAAACCGCATCCATTATTATGCCAAGGGACACAGCAACAGCACTAAGCATCATCATTGTAAACTTTGATTCAGGACTGAATCTCAGTAATAAATACAAGCTTACAACACCCAGAGTGGCCAGTTCTGTATACAAAAATGCGGCACTGACCCAGGTAACCTGAAATACAACAGCGCTTACAATAAGCGGAATCATCTTCATTGCTATACTTCTTTTATTGAATCAGCATTGGCACGAGATGCCTTACCAAGCAGGTAAAATTTTATGGCATTGGGCAATAACGAAAATAATTTTAAGGTGTAAGTAAAGCGTTTTGGAAAATGGATATCAAAACTGGAACCTTCTAACCCTTTGCCAATTCTTTTTGCCGCTTCTTCACTGGAAATCATAAACGGCATATCAAAGTCATTTTTATCTGTTAACGGGGTTTTCACAAAACCCGGAGACACAACTCGTACATCGACCCCTTGATGCTGTATGTCCATTTTTAAGCACTGGGCAAAGTAGCGCAATGCGGCTTTGCTGCCACCGTAAGCATGGGCTCTAGGCAGCGCTTGATAAGTCACACTGCTGCTAATGAAAACCAATTGAGATTGTTCATCATGATCCAGTAAAGGCTGCACATAATTACTCACGCGCATGGCACCGTACAAATTGGTGTCCATGACCCGCTTAACTAATTCCAAGTCCACTTGTGTATCGTCGATATACTCACAGGTGCCCGCATTCACAATAACCTTGTGCAACTTGCCATAGATGTCTTGTATGCGTTGCACAGCACTGCCAACAGAGAACTCATCTGTCACATCCATCTCAATGGGAATCAGCATGCCTTTGCCATCTGACTCATCATATTGATTATGATCAGCCGCTAACTGTTCTAATTTGGCCCCAGTGCGCGCACTGATATATACCCGACACCCTAAATTAAAGTAATGCAATGCGACCGCCTCACCAATTCCGGTTGAGGCCCCAATCACCCAAACATATTTCATACGTACTCTCCAAACACAGTCAATTGATGATGCCGTGTATCAATATAGGGTTGTACGCCAGCTAGCTTGGGTTAGATCATGAAATCTGATTTATATGACAAGGAACATTTCAACTATAATAAAATCAGAGTATCCTGAGGTTCATTGCTAAAGAGCCATGAATGAAAGCTCTGTAACCCATCCAGTGTGAATAACGGCAAAACTGTGTTGAAAACCCATGTGATAACAGCCTACTTTTTGATCCTGAGTATCTTTGCTCAGGGGATATCTGCTGCCAGCACACCTTGCCCCATGCTAGACGCATCAGGCAAGCACACAGATATGAACCATGCTGATATGAACCATGCTGATATGAACCACTCAGGTATGGATCACTCAGCCATGGATCATTCAAATATGGATCACATCCACATGACTCATAACGAGCCTGATTCACTCACCCAGGATTCACCGGTTCAACAAAACCTATGCTGCAATGATGAATCTTGCCCAATGAACCTAATGGTGATGGGCTTTACCTTGTCTCAACCCAGCGTCAATCAAATGCGTACAGAATTTAAAGTACATACCCCTTATATCATCAACTTATACCTTTCCTTGACCCCTTCAGGTTTATACCGTCCACCAGCCCACGCTTAACACAGGATCAATCCGTCTGCTGATCAGTGTTAGTGATACATTCATTATCAATCACACCCCACTGAGCCAAATAGACATTTCATTAATTTGTGTTTCGCGGTAATAACATGTCAAACAATCACGAAAAGCCAAAATTTGGGCTTTAAAAAATACACCTGTTGATTTTATTGGGCGGCTTAGTCATTGGGTTTTTATCACAATCCCTATTAAACCCATCTACGGATGAAGAACAGCAAACTTCCGAGCAACCCTTATATTGGGTGGCACCTATGGATGCCAACTATCGCCGAGACAAACCTGGGCTTTCTCCTATGGGTATGGAGTTGGTGCCCGTTTATAAAGACGATTCGAGCAGTGAAAACGACCCCGGCAGCATCTATGTATCCCCTGCGGTAATCAACAATCTGGGAGTGCGCACCGTGCAAGCGCAACTTATGCCGCTGACACAAGACATTCTCACCGTAGGCGTTGTGCAATATGATCAAGATAATTTAATTCACATACACCCAAGGGTGGCAGGCTGGGTTGAAAAACTACACGTTAAAGCGGCTGGCGATCCCGTTAAAAAAGATCAACCATTGTATGATTTATACAGCCCAGAGTTGGTGAATGCACAGCAAGAGTTCATAGCTGAGCTAGCAGGTAATAATCAAGACTTAATTGCTGCCGCAGAAGAACGTCTAAGTGCATTACAGATCAGCCAACAAACCATTAAAACATTACGAGCCAATAAAAAAGTTCAGCAAACCGTGACGTTTTACGCGCCACAGTCTGGCGTCATTGATAACCTAAACATTCGAAAAGGATTTTATATCAAGCCTGACACCACCATGATGTCTATTGGTTCTTTACAACAAGTTTGGGTTGAAACAGAAATTTTTGAGCGTCAGGCCAGCTTGATCAAACCCAATCAAAAAGTCACCATGACGCTCAACTCGCTTCCTAATCAGTTTTGGCAAGGAAAAGTGGATTACATCTATCCATCACTAGACGCTAAAAATCGTACCCTTAGAGCACGTCTAAGATTCAACAATGCTGACAAACTATTAAAACCCAATATGTTTGCACAAATTACCATTCACAGCAGTGCCCAGAAAAAACGTTTAGCCGTGCCTAAAACAGCGGTCATTCGAACAGGCCAGCAAGACCGAGTAGTACTTGCGCAAGAGAATGGAAGGTTTAAATCCGTTGAGGTGAAACTAGGGTTAATGACGCAAGAATATTCAGAAGTGTTAAGAGGATTATCGCCAGGTGAAAAGGTTGTCAGTAGCGCTCAGTTTTTATTGGACAGTGAGTCCAGTAAAACCTCTGACTTTATTCGCATGACTCATCCTTTAAGTATTGATAAAGATTATTCAGGCCTAGCAAATGCCACCGCCAAAGGCCGCATCAACTCAATCAAAATGGCACAACATATCATCAATATCTCACGAGGGCCCATTGAAAAATGGAACCGAGACGCTGCCACACTTGATTTTACGTTTCATGATCAAAGCATTATTAAAGACTTAAATACCGGTGATGACATTGAATTTCGTTTTGTCATTGATGACGGTAATTTTGTTATCACTCAGATTTTACAATCACAGCATCATTCTGATATGAAGGGCATGTGATCATGATTATTTCTATTATTAAATGGTCCATTGAAAATCGTTTTTTTGTGTTGATCTCTGCTTTAATTTTGATGGGATTAGGCGCATACGCCATCAAAAACACACCCATTGATGCCATTCCTGATTTAAGCGATGTGCAAGTCATCATTAAAACCAGCTATCCGGGTCAGGCGCCACAGGTGGTCGAAGATCAAGTCACCTACCCGCTCACCACAGCCATGCTTTCGGTTCCAGGTGCTCAAACCGTTAGAGGATTTAGTTTTTTTGGTGATAGTTATGTCTACATTATTTTTGATGAAGACACAGATTTGTACTGGGCCCGTTCCCGTGTACTTGAGTATTTAAGCCAAGTGACACCCTCACTGCCCGATACTGCCAAACCTCAACTGGGACCCGATGCTACGGGTGTGGGCTGGGTATATTTATACGCCCTTGTTGATAAAACAGGTCAGCATGACATCAGTGAATTACGATCCATTCAAGACTGGTTTCTCAAGTTCGAACTGCAAACCGTTCAAGGGGTGTCAGAAGTAGCCAGCATTGGCGGCATGGTGAAACAATATCAAATTAAAGTAGATCCAGATAAATTACGCGCGTTTGATATTCCGTTATCCCATATTCAAATGTCCATCAAACAAGCCAACCAAGAAGTGGGGGCCTCTGTGATTGAAATGGCCGAAGCGGAATATATGGTGAGAGCATCCGGTTATTTAACCGGCATAAAAGACATAGAAACCATTCCCCTAGGCATCAATAATCAGGGCACGCCTCTACTGTTAAAAGACATTGCAGATATCGGCATCGGTCCACAAATGCGTAGGGGCATTGCCGAACTTAACGGTGAAGGGGAAGTAGCGGGCGCCGTTGTGGTCATGCGCTATGGGGAAAATGCACAAGCCACCATAAAAGGCGTGAAAGAAAAGCTAGAACAATTAAAACAAGGTTTACCGCAAGGGGTAGAAATTGTCACGGTGTATGATCGATCAGGTTTGATTGAACGAGCCATAGAAAACTTATGGCACACCTTGTTGTTAGAGTTTTTAGTGGTGGCGTTTGTATGTGTGATTTTTTTAATGCACATGCGTTCATCACTTGTGGTGATCATCAGTTTACCCATAGGCATCTTGGTTGCCTTTATCATTATGTATCTGCAAGGGATTAACGCTAACATCATGTCCCTTGGCGGCATAGCCGTGGCCATTGGTACCATGATAGACGGTGCCATTGTGATGATTGAAAATATGCATAAACACATGGAGAAAAATCAGGTCACTGATGACAATCGCTGGCAGGTGGTTATGAAGGCTGCAAGTGAAGTTGGCCCTGCATTATTTTTTAGTTTGTTAATTATTACTGTGAGTTTTCTACCCGTCTTTACTTTAGAGGCGCAAGAAGGCCGCATGTTTTCGCCACTGGCCTATACAAAAACCTATGCCATGGCTGCTGCCGCCATTTTAGCCATCACCCTTGTTCCGGTATTAATTGGGTATTTTGTTCGCGGTAATATCAAACCTGAAAATAAAAACCCCACTAATCAATTCTTAATATCCAAGTATCGTCCGCTCTTAGAAAACGTACTGAGACACCCAAAAACAACCATGGGTGTGGCTGCGCTTATTTTACTCTCGACGCTTTGGCCATTAAGTAATATTGGCAGTGAATTTATTCCGCCTTTGGATGAGGGGGACATTATGTACATGCCCACCACTTATCCCGGCATTTCTATTGGTAAAGCCAGAGAGTTATTGCAGCAAACCGATAAGTTGATCGCTTCTGTGCCCGAAGTGAAATCTGTATTTGGAAAAATTGGACGAGCTGAAACCGCCACTGACCCCGCGCCTTTAACCATGATTGAAAGTTTTATTCAGTTAAAACCAGAAAGTGAATGGCGCCCAGGCATGGACAAAGAAAAAATCAAACAAGAGTTAGACGCCGTCGTCAAACTGCCCGGATTGACCAATGCTTGGGTAATGCCCATCAAAACCCGAATCGATATGCTGGCCACTGGTATCAAAACCCCGGTTGGTATCAAGGTCGCTGGGGCGGATTTAAAAACCATTCAGAATATTGGTCAGCAACTTGAAGATATTTTAAAAGACGTACCCGGTACCGCATCTGTGTATTCAGAACGGGTAGCAGGTGGGCGCTATATTAAAGTGGATATTGATCGTGAAAAAGCCGCACGGTTTAGTTTAAGCATTACCGAAATTCAACAAGTGATTGCCACCGCCATTGGCGGCATGAATGTCACCAATACCGTTGAAGGGCTGGAACGCTATCCGGTGAACTTACGCTATCCGCAAGCTTATCGGGATTCCCCTGAACAAATTTCATTGTTACCTATAGTGACCCCATCCGGGCAGCGTATCGCATTAGCAGATGTGGCTAATGTCTATATTGAAGATGGCCCTCCGGGTATTAAAAGTGAAAATGCACGTATTAACGGCTGGACCTTTATTGATATTGAAGACATGGATGTGGGCAGTTATGTGGAGAATGCTAAAGAACAGGTGGCTGAACAGTTAAACCTACCAAAAGGCTATTCCATTAACTGGTCAGGCCAATATGAATACATGGAACGGGCCAAGGCTAAATTAAATTATGTGATTCCGTTTACTCTAGCCATTATCACCATTTTGCTTTACCTAAGTTTTAGGCGATTTGCTGAACCCGCCATTATCATGGCCACTTTTCCACTGGGTCTTGTTGGGGGCGTTTGGCTTTTATATTTCTATGATTACAATTTTTCGATTGCTGTGGGTGTGGGCTTTATTGCATTAGCCGGGCTGGCGGTAGAAACAGCCGTACTTATGTTGGTGTACTTAAATCAATCATGGAATGACTTACAAGAAAAAGCACATCAAGGCTTAACACCATTAAACCGACACACTACAGCACAAGCGGTATTAAATGGTGCCGTTAAGCGAGTAAGACCAGTATTAATGACGGCCGTATCTGATTTGGCTGGATTGCTACCTGTTCTTTATAGTACCGGCACTGGAGCCGAGATCATGAGCAGACTGGCAGCGCCTTTGGTGGGAGGTATGGTAACTGCAATCGCACTTACACTCTTTATTATCCCAACTGTTTTCATGCTTTGGAAATTCAGAGCGTTGAGCCATATAAAATAAATAGCAAATATAATTCAGGCACTCTATTCGGATAATAGGGTGCCTGAGCTAATCTGACGTTAATCTGCTATTTAGAAAAAGGGTGTATGAGTAGTTTATATATATTTTGAGAACGATTCATATCATTAAAACCCTTTACACCAATGTTCATTTTATTATGGCCAAGTTTAGGCTGATCTTGGTAGCTTGAGAAAATACGATCCCACCAAGGGACATTGAACCCAAAATTGGAATCCGTCTCACCTCTGATTTGAGAATGATGAACTCTGTGCATATCCGGTGTCACCAATACCCATCGAATCCATTTATCTAATACAGCTGGTATATGAACATTACTGTGATTAAACATGGCAGTGGCATTTAAAATGGTTTCAAATAAAATCACTGCTTCCACTGGCGCACCCAACAATAAAACCACCAACATTTTGATTAAAACAGACAGAATGATTTCAATGGGGTGGAATCTCGCCCCTGTGGTCACATCGATATCTTGATCAATATGGTGCACTCGAT
The DNA here is from genome assembly GCA_913054055.1 of uncultured Thalassolituus sp. Classification (GTDB taxonomy): domain Bacteria; phylum Pseudomonadota; class Gammaproteobacteria; order Pseudomonadales; family Oceanobacteraceae; genus Bermanella. The sequence goes on along the minus strand of CAJXIT010000078.1, from coordinate 209 downwards.
GTAACTTCCATAATACGGGTATGCTATGGAACATTCTATGCTGCCAATAAATCACCAAATCCATAATGAAAATACTGGCAACCATGGTTAACAGCAGTGAAAAATTGAAATAGTGAAATAGCCCCACAGAATATTGCTCACAATACAGAGCCACGCCCACAGCACCGGCGGGCATCACCAGTCGTAACAACAGCGTATTAAAGGCAACT
>CAJXIT010000077.1 GCA_913054055.1 uncultured Thalassolituus sp. | reverse complement strand
ATGACCGGCGATGAATCTTTATCTAAACGACCTATGAATCGTGTGGCGAATCCGTTGCGTGAAATGGGGGCTGAAATCGAGACCGCTGCTGAAGGTCGTCCACCAATGTTGATTAAAGGCGACAAGGCCCTATCTGGGATTACCTATACCTTGCCAATGGCCAGTGCGCAGGTGAAATCCTGTCTGTTGCTTGCTGGTTTATACGCTGAAGGAAAAACCACAGTGACCGAGCCCGCACCAACACGTGATCATACTGAGCGCATGCTAAAAGGTTTTGGTTATGATGTAGAAGTGAATGGCGATACTGTGAGCGTGCAATCTGGTGGTGAGTTAACGGCCACTAACATTGATGTGCCCGCTGACATTTCATCCGCCGCTTTTTTCATGGTGGCGGCGTCCATTGCAAAAGAATCAGACATTACCCTTCAGCATGTGGGTATTAACCCAACTCGAATTGGTGTAATTAACATTTTGCGCGCTATGGGTGCCAACATTGATGTATTAAACGAACGAGAAGTAGGCGGCGAGCCGGTTGCTGATATTCGTATTCAAAGTGCTCAATTAAAAGGGATCAATATTCCCGAAGATCAAGTGCCATTGGCCATTGATGAATTTCCAGCTATTTTTATCGCAGCAGCGTGTGCGGAAGGCACCACGGTATTAACCGGTGCTGAAGAATTAAGAGTGAAAGAAAGTGATCGCATCCAAGCTATGGTGGACGGTTTGCAGATTTTAGGTGTGGATGCGCAAGGCACAGAAGACGGCGCGATCATTCAAGGTTTTGGCTTGCAAGGCAGTTTTGGTGGTGGAGAAATTGTAACGCATCACGATCATCGTATTGCCATGTCGTTTACCATTGCTTCACTTCGTGGATCAGCGCCTATTAAGGTTTTGGATTGTGCTAATGTAGCCACCAGTTTTCCAGGGTTTGTTGAGCTGGCTCAAAACAGTGGTATTAAAGTTAGTCAAGAATAACGGCCTAATTGGCTTCTAGGGGCCTGAGACTGGTCTTGTACGAGCGTCCCCTGTGCGCGATTACAGGGTTATTAAATTTATCTGCTTTTCGACCTTTGGTCTGGGTAGAATGAAATAACCAAACGCATCCCAGCTAACATAAAGCGTCATCTGGGCTGCTAATCGAATATCAGGATGTAAACATGAGTTATGTTTACATCTAAAAAAGGAATTAAATCATGACTCAGGCTCCTGTTTTAGCCATTGATGGTCCTGGTGGTGCAGGCAAAGGTACTATCTGCCAGCTTGTAGCAAAAAAATTGGGTTGGCATTTATTAGACAGTGGTGCCCTGTATCGCTTAACGGCTTTAGCGGCCAGTAAGCACGGTGTAGCCCTTGATAATGAAGAATCCGTTGCAGTGCTAGCAAAACACTTGGATGTTCAATTTATTCCTCAAGATGAAGGTTTGGTCAATACAATCCTTGAAGGGGAAGATGTGAGTCTGAATATTCGAACGGAAGAAGTAGGCTCCATGGCCAGTAAGGTTGCTGCGCTGCCAGCTGTTCGCCAGGCTTTGTTAGAGCGTCAAAGAGATTTTGCTCAATCACCCGGTGTGGTGGCAGATGGTCGTGATATGGGAACCGTAGTTTTTCCTGATGCCCCTGTGAAAATTTACTTAACCGCTTCTGCAGAAGAGCGTGCTAAACGTCGTTTTTTACAGTTGCAAGAGAAAGGCGTTGATGGGGATATCGAAGCCATTTTGAAAGATATTCAAGAGCGCGATGAACGAGATATGAATCGTGAGGTGGCTCCGCTTAAACCAGCAGTGGATTCGTTGGTAGTAGAAAGCACCAATATGAGCATTGAACAGGTGCTGGATGTTGTGATGACAGAATTAAAGCGCGCTAACTTAGTTTAATCGGGCACAGGGCGCTCTCGTACGAGCGCAGCCTCTGCGCGATAAATCCATCCTGCAGCTTCAGCTAAAAGACATGGCTGGTGTCAAGCTTGCCAAAGAATATAGCTTAACTAAACCAGTTCATTAACCTTGCATCGCTTGCAAACCACTGAAAACTCAGTAAAATTCTGCCCTCTTTAGTCGCGTAGCTCAGTTGGTTAGAGCACCACCTTGACATGGTGGGGGTCGCTAGTTCGAATCTAGTCGCGACTACCATTACTTTACCGTAAAGTAAGCAAATAATTTTTTAGGCATTGAATGGTATCATTCAGTGCCTTTTGTGTATTTGATCTAGGGTCATCAATTTGACCTTAATAACGCTTGGATGTGTTCCCTGGGCGATGTAAATGGCTGTACTTGGTAAGTACACTCGCGTTTGCATAAGCAGGGGAAGTGAGCATCTCGCCCACGATAGAAGTTACGAACTTTATATCTAATTGGGCCAAGCACTTAACCATGTGTGGCTTTGTAGGCCTCACCACTGAAAAAGGAAATAACATGCCTGTTATTACTCTTCCCGATGGCTCACAACGTGAGTTTGAATCTGCCGTTTCTGTTTTAGATGTCGCAAAAGATATTAGCTCTGGCTTAGCCAAAAACACCATTGCTGGCGTTGTAAATGATCAGTTAGTTGATGCATGTGAGTTGATCGATACCGATAGCACTTTGCGAATCATCACTGCAAAAGATGAAGAAGGCTTAGAAATTCTTCGTCACTCTTGTGCTCACTTAATGGGGCACGCCATTAAGCAACTATGGCCTGATGTGAAAATGGCCATTGGACCTACCATTGATAACGGCTTTTACTATGATATTGATGCCGACTTCCCAATCAATGATGAAGAACTTAAGCAGCTAGAAAAGCGCATGGCGCAACTGGCTAAGAAAAATTACAAAGTAGAGAAGAAAGTGGGCAGCTGGCAAACCGCTTACGATACGTTTAAAGAGCGTGGCGAAACTTACAAAATGGAAATTCTTGATGAGAATATTCCAAAAGACAGCACACCAGCCTTATACCATCACGAAGAATACATCGACATGTGTCGTGGCCCTCACGTACCCAGCATGAAGTTTTGTGCAAACTTCAAGTTAATGAAGGTGGCGGGCGCATACTGGCGTGGTGACTCAGACAATAAAATGCTTCAGCGTGTTTATGGCACGGCTTGGGCCTCTAAGGATGCACTAAAGAGCTATCTAACGCGCCTTGAAGAAGCTGAAAAGCGCGACCACCGTAAGTTGGGTAAAGCGCTGGACCTTTTCCATTGGCAGGAAGAAGCACCGGGTATGGTGTTCTGGCATGGTAAAGGCTGGACGATCTATACCGAGCTAGAGAAATTTGTACGTCAAAAGCTATCTCAATTTGGCTATCAAGAAGTGAAAGCACCCATGGTGATGGATCGCACCTTGTGGGAACGCTCTGGCCACTGGGATAAATTTGCTGACGGCATGTTTACGACCGAATCAGAAAAGCGTGAATACGCCATCAAGCCAATGAACTGCCCTGGGCACATTCAAATATTTAACCAAGGCCTTAAATCTTACCGTGATTTACCTTTAAGATTGGCTGAATTTGGTTGCTGTCACCGTAATGAGCCATCAGGTGCATTACACGGTTTGATGCGAGTGCGTTCATTTACTCAAGATGATGCTCACGTATTCTGTACAGAAGAGCAAATTCTGGATGAAGTAAATGCCTGTATCCAGATGATACTGGAGACCTATGAAACATTTGGCTTTAAAGACGTAGCGGTTAAATTATCCACTCGTCCTGAGCAGCGCATTGGTAGCGATGCCATTTGGGATGATTCTGAGAAGGCCTTAGCGGATGCACTTAAAGCCAGTAACCTAGAGTTTGCCTATCAGCCAGGGGAAGGTGCATTTTACGGACCTAAGATCGAATTTGCCCTATTAGACTGCTTAGGCCGTGAATGGCAGTGTGGAACAATCCAGCTAGACTTCTCAATGCCGGGCCGATTGGGCGCTCAATACGTGGATAAGAACGGCGATCGTCAAACCCCCGTGATGATTCACCGTGCCATTTTAGGTTCATTAGAGCGTTTTATCGGTATTTTGATCGAAGAACATGCAGGTGCATTACCGACTTGGTTATCGCCAACTCAAGCTGTTTTATTGAATATTACCGATAATCAGGCCGAATATATCAAAAATGTTGAAGATTCCTTGGTAAAACAGGGTATTCGAGTACATTCGGACTTGAGAAACGAGAAGATCGGCTTTAAAATCCGCGAGCACACTTTACAAAAGGTCCCTTATTTATTGGTAGCAGGGGACAAAGAAGTGGCATCTAACGCTGTTGCGGTACGCACGCGTTCCGGTGAAGACCTAGGAACCATGAGTATTGAAGACTTTGCCAAGTTGTTAAATGAAGATGTAAAGTCACGCGGACAGTAATTTTTGAGCCTGCTCAAATGAATAAAACGGAGACATAACAATTAGACGCGATAACAGAAATAGCCGAGCTCGTCCGGAAAAACCTTCCATCAACGAGAACATTAAGGCTCGTGAATGCCGACTAATTAGTGCTGATGCAGAGCAGTTGGGCGTAGTATCTATGCGCGATGCTCTTGAGAAAGCTCAAGAAGCAGGACTAGATTTAGTTCAAATAGCAGATGGCGATCCGATCGTATGTAAGATCATGGATTATGGTAAAAAGCTTTACGAAGATAAAAAGCAAAAAGCCGCTGCTAAGAAGAAGCAAGTTCAAACCCAGGTTAAGGAAATTAAATTCCGTCCTGGCACTGAAGATGGGGACTATCAGGTAAAACTTCGCAACCTGATTAAGTTCCTTGAGCATGGGGACAAGGCCAAGATTACATTGCGTTTTCGTGGTCGTGAGATGGCTCACCAAGAGCTTGGAATGCAATTGTTGCATCGCGTCGAGAAAGATCTCGAAGAGATAGCTAACGTTGAATTGCGTCCTAAGATGGAAGGTCGTCAGCTAACCATGGTGTTAGCACCCATCAAAAAACAAGGTAAGTAGTTAGGTCATTATTAAGTGTCTGAAAAAGGTTGATCAATCAACCTTTTAAAGTTTAGACCGTTAGTGAGACCGCTAGTACAAGGCAAAAAATGATTTTTTCGCGCAGCTTAGCCCGCTAAGTGAGCACCCAAAATCATTTTTTAACGCCGTAATAGCGGTCGCAACTAGGTATAAATTTAAAAGGCCACCTGCTGCTGTAAGATAAACAATAGCGAACGAGATTTTATTAGCATGTCTAACAAAATTAAAAGTCATAGTGGTGCTGCAAAGCGCTTCAAAAAGACTGCAAACGGCTTTAAACACCGTCAAGCGCACCGCGCGCACATCTTGACCAAAAAAAGCACCAAGCGTAAGCGTCATCTACGTGCTCAGCTGCAAGTTAATGCATCTGACGTACCGTTGATCAAGCGTATGCTACCTGGCGTTTAATAATTATTTGGTTAAGAGGAGTTTAAAATGGCTCGAGTAAAACGTGGCGTCGTAGCACGCAAGCGTCATAAAAAAGTTTTAAAGCAAGCTAAAGGTTATTACGGTGCACGTTCACGTGTATTCCGCGTAGCTAAGCAAGCGGTTATCAAAGCTGGTCAATATGCTTACCGTGACCGTCGTCAGCGTAAACGTCAATTCCGTGCTCTATGGATTGCTCGTATCAACGCTGGTGCGCGTATCAATGGTTTGTCATACAGCCGATTTATTAACGGTCTAAAAAATGCCTCTATCGAAATCGATCGTAAGGTGTTAGCTGATTTAGCCGTAAATGAAAAAGGCGCTTTCGCTGCTCTTGTTGAAAAAGCAAAAGCATCACTGTAAGCACAGCTGACAGATCCATTTAGTTCTTAGCGAATTAAATGAACAAGATAATCTTTATCTTGTAACGAATAGGGGAAGGGCTTTACGGCGCTTTCCCTATTTTTATTTTTATAGCCGTGAAAAGCCATATAAGAATAAAACCAATGAAGTATGTGAAAACACATACTGAGCGAATGACATATCGCTCTGCCATCGTGGCAATATCATCAAAATTTATATAGCAGTAAAAACAGCCGCGCTGTTATAAAAAATGAATGCGGCCAATTTTGGAGCAGGAAATTGGAAAACCTACAAAACCTAGTATCAGAAGCACTAGAGAAAGTTGATCAGGCAAACGATGTAAAAGCCCTAGATCAAGTGCGCGTTGACTACTTGGGTAAAAAAGGTGTGTTAACCGCACAACTTAAAAATTTAGGTCAGCTAAGTGCTGAAGAGCGTCCGCAAGCGGGTGCCAAAATCAACGAAGCCAAGCAGCAAGTGGAAGCGGTGATTCGTGAAAAGAAAGCGGCTTTAGAAAATGCTGCCCTTGCAGAAAAGCTAAAATCAGAAAGCATCGACGTTACCCTACCTGGTCGTGGTCAAAAGACAGGTGGTTTGCATCCGGTAACTCGTACTTTGCAGCGCATTGAAGGCTTTTTCAAAAATGCGGGCTATTCTGTTGAGCAAGGTCCAGAAGTAGAAGATAACTTCCATAACTTTGACGCATTAAATATTCCTGCGCACCATCCTGCCCGTGCCATGCATGATACGTTTTACTTTAACGCTGAAACCTTATTGCGTACCCATACTTCTCCAGTACAAATTCGTACCATGGAAAAGCAAAACCCGCCTATCCGCATTATTTGCCCTGGCCGTGTATACCGTTGTGATAGCGATTTAACCCACACACCTATGTTCCATCAGGTAGAGGGTTTATTGGTGGATAAAGATGTGAGCTTTGCCAATTTAAAAGGCACGGTTGAGCAGTTCTTACGCACTTTCTTCGAAGATGAAAACCTAAATGTACGTTTCCGTCCTTCATATTTCCCATTCACTGAGCCTTCGGCTGAATTTGATATTGAATGGGCGTCGAGCAAAACCGGTTGGTTAGAAGTGGGCGGCTGCGGCATGGTGCACCCAAATGTATTGAAGTCTAGCGGCGTAGACCCAGAAGAATACATGGGCTTTGCCTTTGGTTTAGGGGTAGAGCGTTTGGCCATGCTGCGTTATGGCGTGAATGACTTGCGCATGTTCTTTGAAAATGATTTGAAGTTTTTAGAACAGTTTAATTAAATTTTAGTTTTAATCGCCCGCAAGCGGCCTCCCACAAATTGTGTGATTGAGTCATTGTAGGAGGGAGCCTGCTCCCGACAAAATAAAAAGTAAAACAAGTTAGCTTGTTTACAAAAAAGAATTCAGGAAATAAAACATGAAATTCAGTGAAAGCTGGTTAAGAGAATGGGTTAACCCAAGCCTAACCACAGAAGAATTAGAAGCCCAAGTCACCATGGCGGGTTTAGAAGTGGATGCGGTCGATCCGGTTGCGTCTGACTTTTCAGGCATTGTTGTCGGTCAAGTGGTATCCCGTGAGCAACATCCTGATGCGGATAAATTAAGCCTATGTCAAGTCACCGATGGCACAGAAAACTTTCAAATCGTATGTGGTGCGGCCAATGTGCGTGAAGGTTTAAAAATTCCATTTGCCAAAATTGGTGCTGTACTGCCGACACCAGATGGCAAAGGTTTTAAAATTAAAAAAGCCAAATTGCGCGGTGTGGAAAGCTTCGGCATGTTGTGCGCCGAATCTGAAATGGGCATGGCAGAAAGTTCTGACGGACTAATGGAATTAGCCGATGACGCACCTGTGGGCGCGGATATTCGTGAATACCTAAAATTAGATGATTCCATTATTGAAGTGGACCTTACACCTAACCGTGCAGACTGTTTAAGCGTGAAAGGTTTGGCCCGTGAAGTAGGCACATTGAATAAAGTAGACGTGACCGAGCCAAGTATTCCTGCTGTGCCTGCAAGCATTGACGATACGGTTGCTGTGAATTTAAAAGCGACAGATGCCTGCCCTAAATATGTGGGTCGTGTTTTAAAAGGGGTGAATGTAAAAGCGCAAACCCCTTTATGGATGGTAGAAAAGCTGCGCCGTTCAGGTATTCGCTCGATTGATCCTATCGTAGATGTGACCAACTTTGTTCTGTTAGAGCAAGGTCAGCCAATGCACGCATTTGATTTGTCAAAATTAGATGGTGCGATTGAAGTGCGTATGGCCAGCGCCAAGGAAGAGCTAACGCTGTTAGACGGCCAGGAAATCAAATTAAACGGTGATACGTTAGTGATTGCTGACCAATCAAAAGCCCTGTGTATTGCAGGTGTGATGGGTGGTGAGTTTTCAGGTGTGACCACTGAGACCCAAGACATTTTCTTAGAAGTGGCTTATTTCAATCCAGTCGCTATTGCGGGCAAAGCCCGTAACTATGGTCTGCATACGGACTCTAGCCACCGTTTTGAGCGTGGTGTGGATTATCGCTTGCAAGCGGCGGCAATTGAGCGTGCTACCCAGTTGATTCTAGATATCTGTTGTGGCCAAGCAGGCCCTGTGGTTGAAACTGTTGAAGCAGCTTCCATGCCGCTAGAAGCATCGGTTGAACTGCGTGCATCTCGTGTGAAACAGGTATTGGCCCTTGAGCTGCCAAAAGCTGAAATCACAGACATGTTAACCCGCTTAGGTATGGGTGTGACCGAAACCGAAGCTGGTTGGTCAGTGGATGTACCAAGTTATCGCTTTGATATCAGCATTGAGCCAGATTTAATCGAAGAGATTGCCCGTATTTATGGTTACAACAACTTGCCTGTGAATACACCAATGGCGGCGCTTGAGCTGGAAATGAAAGATGAAACCCAAACGCCAGAGCAGTTGATCAAGCAATATTGGGTAGATCGCGGCTATCAAGAAGCCATTACTTACAGTTTTGTGGACCCTAAAGTTCAAAAGCTAGTTGATCCTCAAGTTGAAGGTCTAGCCTTGGCAAATCCGATTTCTGCCGATATGGGTGTGATGCGTACGAATTTGTGGGTTGGTCTGATTAAAGCGGCTGAACATAACTTGAATCGTCAGCAAGATACGGTTCGTTTATTCGAAACAGGTTTGCGTTTTGTACCACAAGCCAATGGCGAGCTAGTGCAAGATCCTGTTATCTCTGGTTTGATCTGTGGGTCTCGCATTTCAAAAGGCTGGACCAATCAGTCTGAAAAAGTGGACTTTTACGACCTGAAAGGGGATGTGGAAGAAATGCTAGGCCTAGGTGGCAAAGCAGTTGGTGAGTCCGGCGTGAGCTTTGCTGTAGGCAGTCATCCTGCGCTTCACCCGGGTCAATGTGCGGCGGTACTGAAAAATGGCAAAGGAATCGGTGTTATGGGTGCATTACACCCTGAGTTGCAGAAGAAGCTGGGCATAAAAACACCATTATTCGTTTTTGAGCTGCTATTAGCCGATGTGATGCAGGGTGTATTACCAGCTTTCAAAGCGGTGTCTAAATTCCCTGAAGTGTCTCGAGATTTGGCCTTTGTTGTTGAAGAATCGGTGCAGTGGTCTCAAGTGGAAAGTATCATTCGAGAAAAGGCTGGAGAGCAGCTAATTCAAGTGACGTTATTTGACGTATATCGCGGCCAAGGTATTGAAAACGGTAGAAAAAGTCTAGCCTTGGGCTTGACATGGCAAGATCCATCGCGCACTCTCAATGATGAAGAAATAACCAGCTGGGTTGATTCCATTGTTTTAGGCCTAGCAGAAGGATTAGACGCACAACTGCGAGGGTAACAATGACCGCAATCACCAAAGCTGACATGGCAGAAAAACTGTTTGATGAGCTTGGTCTTAATAAGCGCGAAGCAAAAGAGATGGTAGACATCTTTTTTGAAGAAATCCGCACCTGCTTAACGGATAAAGAGCAGGTGAAGCTTTCTGGCTTCGGCAATTTTGATTTACGTGAAAAGCGTCAGCGACCAGGTCGCAACCCTAAAACTGGTGAAGAAATTCCAATCAGTGCACGCTGTGTGGTGACTTTTAGGCCGGGGCAAAAGTTAAAAGTGCAGGTTGAGGCCTATAATGAAGACGGAAGCCCGGTTTCCCCTTAGATAAGCTTCAGATAAGAATGAAAGGCAGCAAAGCTGCCTTTTTTGTGTCTGTAAGAAATATGCCTTGAGATGAGGCGCTGCAAGACCGGCCAGTGGGAGGGCCTCGTACGAGCGCACCTTGTGCGCGATAAGGTATTGCGTCAAATCGGCCAGAGGGCTGGCCTCGTACGAGTGCACCCTGTGCGCGATAAAATGCTGAGTTAAATCAGCCAGAGAGCTGCCCCAAATGAAAGAACTTTTCCTTTAAAACCCCTTTGTAATCTTTCAAAACTCCGGTATAATCCGCGCCCAACTCTATTTGCATTTGACAATCCTTGCCAGAAACGGGCTGTCAAACGCACTATAAAACTGACCCACTAACTGGCGTAGTGGTTAAAACCTTTTAGGTAAATTAATGACTGAATCTTTTGCTGATCTTTTTGAAGAATCCCTTGGCGAATTAAACATGCAACAGGGCAGTATCGTTACTGGTACTGTTGTAGATATCGACTCTGACTGGGTTATCGTTAATGCTGGGCTGAAATCTGAAGCGGTTATTCCACGCGCTCAGTTCCTTGACGACAAAGGCGAATTAGAAGTACAAATTGGCGATGAAGTTCCTGTTGCTCTAGAAGCTGTTGAAGACGGTTTCGGTGAAACTAAACTTTCTCGTGAAAAAGCGAAACGTGCTGAATCTTGGATCGAGCTTGAGAAAGCATTTGAAGCACAAGACGTGGTTACCGGTGTTATCAACGGCAAGGTTAAAGGCGGCTTCACAGTAGACGTTGCAACTATCCGCGCGTTCCTACCTGGTTCTTTAGTAGATGTGCGTCCAGTACGTGACACTGCTCACCTAGAAGGTAAAGAGCTAGAATTTAAAGTAATCAAGTTAGACCAGAAGCGTAACAACGTTGTTGTTTCTCGTCGTGCTGTTCTTGAAACTGCAAACAGCCAAGAGCGTGATGAGCTGCTAGCTAACCTACAAGAAGGTCAAGAAGTGACTGGTATCGTTAAGAACCTAACAGACTACGGTGCTTTCGTAGATCTAGGCGGTGTTGACGGCCTATTACACATCACTGACATGGCTTGGAAGCGCATCAAGCACCCATCAGAAATCGTTAACGTTGGTGATGAGACGCTAGTTAAAGTTCTTAAGTTTGACCGTGAGCGCAACCGCGTTTCTCTAGGTCTTAAGCAACTAGGTGAAGATCCATGGGTTGCTATTAAAGCTCGTTACCCAGAAAACACTAAAGTGACTGCTAAGGTTACAAACCTTACTGACTACGGTTGTTTCGCAGAACTTGAGGAAGGCGTTGAAGGTCTTGTTCACGTTTCTGAAATGGATTGGACTAACAAAAACATCCACCCATCTAAAGTTGTTAGCTTGGATGACGTTGTTGAAGTTATGGTTCTTGACATTGATGAAGAGCGTCGTCGTATCTCTCTTGGTCTTAAGCAATGTGTTGCTAACCCATGGTCTGAGTTCTCTTCTAAGTTCGCTAAAGGCGATCGCGTATCTGGTAAGATCAAATCTATCACTGATTTCGGTGTATTCATCGGTCTTGACGGTGGTATCGACGGTCTTGTTCACTTATCTGACATTTCTTGGAATGTTGCTGGTGAAGAAGCTGTACGTGATTTCGCTAAAGGTGACGAGATTGAAGCTGTTGTTCTTGCTGTTGATGCAGAACGTGAGCGTATCTCTCTTGGTATCAAGCAATCAGAAGAAGATCCATTCAATAACTACCTAGCAGAAAACAAGAAAGGTGCTATTGTTAAGGGTAAAG
>CAJXIT010000076.1 GCA_913054055.1 uncultured Thalassolituus sp. | reverse complement strand
CGTCGACTCTCAAGTTTTGAAACAACAAGCGGTTGCGATTGCTTTGCTCAATGTTGTTATATTTGAATTTTTTCTCTTTGTATAAAGGGTAGAATTCTTCGTGATCGAAAATAATGTGATTAGCCAGCTTAGATAAGTCACGCGCCGTACTACGGTGCCCTTTTGATGGCAATCCCGTCGCATTTTCAAAATGGGTATTAGCCATACCAAGTTGAACGGCATATTGATTCATGACATCTACGAATGCTTCTTCGGTTCCGCTGATATGTTCTGCCAAGGCGATACTCGCATCATTACCTGACTGAATGATCACACCTTTAATTAGATCTCCGACTTTTACGCCAGTACCTTCACGAATAAACATACGTGAGCCTTCAGCCTTCCAAGCTTTGATGCTGACTCGCGCTTTTTCTTCCAGCTGTATATTGCCATAAGCAAGTTCTTCAAATACCAAGTAAGCCGTCATCATCTTGGTTAAGCTAGCTGGCGGCAGCACTTTATCCGCATTGTGTTCTACTAATACTTCTCCGCTATTTGCATCAAGCAAGATATATGAACTGGCTGCCAATGATGGCGGTTTAGGAATAATACTTGGAGGGGTTGAGTTGGCAAAAGCCAATCCAGATGCAAGGCAAAATAAAACAGAAGCTAATAAGCGCATGATTAATTGGTATATATATGAAAATGGTGGCGGCATTGTAGCATGCTATGGCCGTTTGTTAAGGCAAGTTAAGGCAGAATCAGCCCTGAGGGTAATTTCTGTTGGCGCAATGTGTTCTGAATCTCATCCACCCGAGTCGGTGAAAGAGGACCGATCCTTACTTTATGCAAGGTTTTGTTGTTTTGCTGATGCTGAGAAATGTAAACAGGCTCACTCACTAGACTGGCTAGATTCTTTTTCATTTTTAATGCCGAGTCTTCTGCCTGAAACGCGGCAACTTGCAGATGCTGATATTCACCATCTGTCAGAGGGGGAGCGATTAGCTCAATGTTTACTTTAGCCGTGCCTTTATCCGCAAACCCTAAACGAACCGCTGCCGCGTAAGATAAATCGATCAAACGATCTTCGTGAAAAGGGCCGCGATCATTGACTCGTACTGTTAAGCTTTTTTGGTTTTCAGTATTGGTCACCTTCACATAACTGGGTAAAGGTAGGCTTTTGTGGGCAGCTGTAAATTTATAAACATCAAACTTTTCACCATTACTGGTATCGTGACCGTGAAATTTTTGGCCATACCAAGAGGCCAAACCCGTGGCTTGATATTGTTTTAAGGTTTTTTGAACATGGTAAGTTTTACCCCAAACCTCATAGCTACTGGCATTGCCTCGACGACTAATGGGTTCGCGCTTAGGCTGAGGCTCTGACAAGCGTTGAATCTTATCAAGGTATTTTGGCGTGCTATCTACCGCTTGCTGATAACGAGAGCTGGTACAGGCTTGCATCAGCCCAACAACCATTATCAGAATAACGATCCGTAACATTCTAGTCTTTTAACTCTTGGCTAAGCTCATACACAGCGCGCACGTACAAACGAGAACGATTGTAACGAGTGATCACATAAAAGTTTTTATAACCTAACCAGTATTCCGTTTTATCTTTTTGTTGATAGCTAAAAAGTGCAGCTTCCTGATTATTCACATCCTTAGGTACATTCACACCTTTAGACTTCCAGTAATCAAAATCCCCTTTTAACGATAGAGTTTTATCAGCAAGTTTAGCGGCATCAGAGTCATTAAGGGTCACTAAGCTTGATAATGGCTCACCGTTTTTCCAACCGTATCGTTTAAAGTAATAGGCAACACTCGCAATGGCATCATCAATGTTTGACCATAACTCTTTTTTACCATCGCCGTCATAATCAACGGCATAACTGATGTAGCTGGATGGAATAAATTGGCCATAACCCATAGCACCCGCATAGGAGCCTTTCAATGCAAACGGATCTAAATCGTTATCCCTAACCATTAAAAAGTAATTTTTAAGTTCACGATAAAACAGTGAGCGTTTTGGATAGTCAAAACCAAGGGTTGCCAAAGCATCAATCACTCGATAACTGCCCATATTGCCACCATAAAATGTTTCTACCCCGATAATGGCGGCTATCACTTCACGAGGCACACCGTATTTCTTTTCAACCACATCAAAGGTATCTTTATGTTCAATTAAAAACGCTTTGCCTTTTTTAATGCGCTTATCGGTTAAAAAGATTTGGCGATACCTATGCCAAGTCATGGTCTTTTCAGCCGGACGAGCAATGGCTTTTAAAATACTTTCTTTGCGCTCGGCTTTTGCCAGCACATCACGAATGACCTTAGGGTCGTACTGGTGCTCTTTCACCATCTCATTAATAAACTGTTCAGTTCTTGGATGCTCATCATAATTGACGGCTGAAACTGTTAAGCTGCTCCAAAGAGCAATCATGCCTACCGAAATCACATTTAACCTCAAAATCTCTTACTCAACCTATGCTTGCCGGTGTGTATAAACCGACATAATAACCCCAAATGCAGCCATCAATGTCACTATTGATGTACCACCATAACTAATTAACGGTAAGGGCACACCTACTACAGGTAAAATACCACTCACCATACCTATGTTCACAAACACATAGATAAAAAACGTGATCATTAGTGATCCGGCTAATAACCGTGAAAAGCTATCCCGCGCTTTTGAGGCCATATATAAACCTCGAATCACAATGGCTAAATATAGAGCCAATAATAATAATACTCCAATCAGCCCCTGCTCTTCTGCAAAAACCGCGATAATAAAATCCGTGTGGCGCTCGGGTAAGAACTCCAACTGTGATTGAGTACCCTGTAACCAACCTTTCCCTTCTACGCCACCTGAACCGATGGCGGTTTTACTTTGTATTATATTCCAACCAGACCCAAGTGGATCACTTTCAGGATCTAAAAATGTTAATACTCTTTGTTTTTGGTAATCGTGCATCACGCCATACCACATCACAGGGGCGATCGCTAAAACCGTCACCAAGGCTAATGCGATCCAGCGCCAACTCAAACCTGCCAATAACAAGGCAAAAATACCTGAACCTGCAATCAAAAGTGACGTTCCTAAGTCAGGTTGCTTCATAACCATTAAAGTCGGTACAAAAATTATGCCCATTGAGATGGCAATCACTTTAAATTTAGGTGGCAACAATTGACTAGCTAAAAACCAAGCCATAGTCATAGGAACCACCAGCTTCATGATTTCAGAAGGCTGAAAACGAAAAACGCCAAATACACTCAGCCAACGCTGGGCGCCTTTTGCTCCCACCCCTATTAAAAAAACTAACAACAATGCCACAATACCAGCACCATACATCCAAGGGGCGGCCATTTGAAACCATCGCGGATGGAATTGAGCAATGATTAACATAATGCTAAACCCCAAACCATAATACGTGGCTTGGCGATATATCATGGAAATATTTTGGCCACTGGCGCTATACAAGATAAATAAGCCCGCCAGCGCCAATATCATTAACAAAGCAAACAACTTCGGATCCAAGTGCAGCTTTTTCCAAATATTTTTACCTGAAGAATCACCTAAATCTAACTGCCTAGAAAAATCACCGGCCATACGTTTCTCCTAAGTGATTATCAAGGTTTTTCAAAGAGGCTAAATATTCATCCGTCACAATTTTTGCGATTGGCCCAGCTGTTGAACCCGCTGATTCGCCATTTTCTACCACCACAGCCACTGCAATTTTAGGATCATTAACTGGCGCGTAACTCACAAACAAAGCGTGATCTCGCTGGCGCTCAAGCAAAGCTTCTGAATCGTATTCTTCATTTTGTTTGATCCCTACCACTTGCGCGGTACCGGTTTTGCCTGCCAGTCGATAATTTAGATTATTGGCCAAGCCTTTTGCTGTGCCTAAATAATGTTTAATCACCCCTTCCATTGCTCGGCCCATGCGATTCCAATCATCTGGATTTTTAATGACCACATTGTCTGGTTTGGTTTCTTCTTTTAGCTCTTCGCTATCAATAAACTGCACCAGCTTTGCTCGATTCCACTCCCCTTTGGCAGCAAAGACACTCATAGCGGTTGCCAATTGCAATGGGGTCGCCAGCATGTAGCCTTGCCCCAACCCTAAGTTTAATGTGTCTCCGGCATACCAAGAACGACCTCGGTGCTTTTTCTTCCATTCACGGGTAGGTAATAATGCAGGCAGTGCGTTACCGATATCCAGGGCTGTATTTTTACCAAAACCAAACTTTGTTAAAAATGGGTTTAGATAATCAATCCCTGTTCGAAACGACATTTCATAAAAATACGTATCACAACTTTGAATAATGGCGTGTCGCAATCCAATGGCATCACCATGCCCTTTTCGTTTCCAATCTCGATAAACCCGCTCGTCATTTTCAAGCATGTACCAACCAGGGTCTTCAATTTTTTCGCTCCAGCTAGTCACTCCAGACTCTAAGAAGCCTAAACCAATGAAAGGCTTCATGGTGGAACCGGGTGGGTATTGACCACGTGTGGCTCGGTCAAAAAGAGGCTTGTCTAACGAATCCCGCAATGAATTATATTTATTATGACTGATGCCATTCACAAATAAATTAGGGTCAAAAGATGGGCTGGATACCATGGCCAGTACCCCACCTGTATTTGGGTCCATGGCCACCAACGATCCTCGGCGCCCTTTAAAAGCGTCGTACGCTTTTTTCTGCAAGGTGGCATCAACATTTAAAATCAGGTTGCGTCCAGGTGTCGGACTTTTACGTTCTAATACTTTTAACACTCGCCCCTGTGCATTGGTTTCAACTTTTTGAAATCCAGGCTGCCCGTGTAATAGGTCTTCGTAATAGCGTTCAATACCAATTTTGCCAATGCGGCGGGTGGCTTTATAACGGCTGGGGTCTAAGCGTTTCTTTTCGCGCTCGTTAATCTGTCCCACATACCCAAGAACATGGGCAAAATCGGCGCCTTTAGGATAGTGTCGAATCAATTCCGCTTCCACCTGAACCCCCTTTAAGAAAGGGTTGTTCACCATGAGCTTTGCAATGGCCGTTTCTGACAGTTTGTATTTTAGCGTGATGGCTTCATAAGGACGGCGCCATTGATTCACGCGTTTTAGGAATTTTTCTTTTTCATCTGTGGTTAATCCCACCAAGGTATCGATTAACGCCAACGTTTGTTCTAAATCATCTACCCGCTCAGTGACCACGGTTAAACTATGGCTGGGTTGATTCTCGGCTAATAGCACACCATTGCGGTCAAAGATTAAGCCGCGAATAGGAGGAACAGGCTGCAGTTGTACACGGTTATTTTCTGATTTAGTGGCATACACATCATGCTCTGTCACTTGCAGAAAAAACATGCGTGTCGCTAACACCAGAACTAAGAAGAATACGAACACAGAAGCCAATACTGCTCGGTGAGCAAATATCTCTTTCTCTGATCGATCATCTTTTAAAGCAAAGCTCATGAATGTTTCACTTATTATTCTTAACGGAGTAAAGCCATTAAAAAAGACCAATAAATACCAGTAACTTATTGATCTTTAAACACCTATTGGCTCTAGCATAACCAGTAACCGCTTGAAATACAGCCCATTTTAACAGGGATTGCATATTTACCCTGCTTTGCAGGATAAATCACATCCTTTGAGGGCATATCCGCTATTTATGGTACGGGTGATTATTCAAAATGGTCCAAGCGCGATACAACTGCTCGCCCACCAAAATACGCACCAAAGGGTGAGGTAATGTGAGAGGAGACAATGACCACTTTTGCTTTGCAAGCTTCACACATTCTGGACTGAGTCCATCAGGGCCGCCAATGAGTAAATCCACATCTTGGCCCAGCATGCGCCAATCAGATAGCTGCTCAGATAGCTTCTCTGTGCTCCAAGGCTTACCTAACACTTCCAAAGCAACGCAGTGGTTTTTTGGGTTCATGGCCGCCAACATGGCCTGACCTTCTTTTTCGATGGCCTTGCTTACTGGCTGGTTTTTCCCTCTTGGGCCAATGGGCAATTCCACCAGCTCAATTCGGCAGTCATTGGGCAAACGCTTCACGTATTCATTAAAACCTTGCTCAACCCAAGCGGGCATTTTTGTGCCCACAGCAATCATTCGAATTTTCATGATTGATTCAACGCTTATTGCTCAGACGTTGGCTCGCCCCATAGGCGTTCAAGATCATAATATTCACGGGCTTGTGCGGTCATAACATGAACAACAATGTCGCCCAAATCAATCAACACCCAATCACTGTTGCCACGACCTTCTGACCCCAAAGGCATAATGCCGGCCTCTTTGGTTTTCATTGCTACACTGTCTGCAACGGCTTGAGCGTGGCGGCTGGAAGTACCCGTAGCCAGTACCATGAAATCGGTAACAGATGTTCTATCTGTCACATCAATAATGGCAATGTCTTGGGCTTTTAAGTCTTCTAGTGCATTGATCACTAATTCTTTTAACGCTTCTGCATCCATTGGATTCAGTCTAAACCTCGGTAGAGCCCATGCTGCTCAATGTATTCAATAACAGCCTGTGGCACATGGTTGTCCACTGGCTGGTGATTTTTGATGGCCTTTCGTACCTCACTGGAGGAAAGGCTAATGGGGGTTAATGCCAACTGGCAGTAACAACCATGAGGAGATTGCTTGAATGTTTCAACTTCATTCACCAACTTAGCCGGCCAGTGAGACAAGTCTAGTTCGGACTCACCTGAACGTGCGATAACAATCACATTGGCCAAGGTGAATATTTGTCGCCATTGATGCCAATGCACAATAGATTGGGCAGAATCTGTTCCCATTACCCATGTAATATGAGCATGCTCACCTAACTCTTGCCTCAGGTGCCGCAAGGTATCAACCGTATAAGTGGCGCCATCACGAAGTACTTCTTGCTCATCCACATCCAAAACAGTGCTTTGCGCGACCGCTAAATTCAGCATATTCAATCTATGCTGAGCCGTGCTTGAACCCGTTTTATGATAAGCCTGCCCACAGGGCATTAAAGTAACGGATTGATAAGCCATTTTGCGGGCCAGCTCTTGCGCACTGATTAAGTGACCATTGTGTACCGGGTCAAATGTTCCCCCAAATATCACTTTTTCTATGACGTTGAAGCTGGCCTGCATTTTACTGACGGATATGGCCATCACCAAACACAACCCATTTCTGCGATGTCAGGCCGTCTAATCCCACCGGGCCACGGGCATGAATCTTATCGGTACTGATGCCAATTTCTGCACCTAAGCCATATTCAAAACCGTCAGCAAAGCGCGTTGACGCATTCACCATGACTGAGCTGGAGTCTACCTGACGCAGGAAGTCTCTGGCCTTAGTATAGTTTTCAGTGATGATGCTATCCGTGTGCTGGCTGCTGTGTTTATTAATGTGGGCAATGGCTTCAGCCATGCCCTGCACGATTTTAATGGATAAGATGGGTGCCAAATATTCGGTGTCCCAATCTTCAGCGGTGGCATCCACCACATCCGGTAAAATTTGCTTGGTTTTTTCACAGCCTCTTAACTCAACTTCTAGCTCGCCATATGCGGTGGCTAATTGAGGCAAGACTTTTTGCGCAACCGACTCGGCAACCAATAAGGTTTCCATGGTATTACACGTGCCGTAGCGGTGAGTTTTAGCATTAATGGCAACATTAACCGCTTTGCTGATATCCGCATCATCATCGATATAAACATGACAAATACCATCAAGGTGTTTAATCACGGCCACTTTGGCGTCATTACTGATGCGCTCGATCAGGCCTTTACCACCACGAGGCACAATCACATCCACGTATTCAGCCATGGTAATCAATTCGCCTACCGCAGCACGATCTGTGGTTTCAATCACTTGCACCACGTGCTGGGGTAAATCCACTTGGGTTAATGCTTCGCGAATACATACCGCCAAGGCTTGATTAGATTCAATGGCTTCTGAGCCACCGCGTAAAATCACCGCGTTGCCCGATTTGAGGCATAAACTGGCTGCTTCAATGGTCACATTTGGGCGAGACTCATAAATAATGCCGATCACACCTAACGGTACGCGCATCTTGCCACGCTGAATGCCACTGGGCAGATAATCCATATCGGTAATGCCGCCAACAGGATCGGGTAAGCTGGCCACCTGTTTAAGCCCGGCCACCATGTCATCGATACGCGAGGGAGTCAGTTCTAAACGATCCAGCAACGCCGCGTCCAAACCATTTTCGGCGCCACGTTTCATGTCTTTTTGGTTTGCCACCGCTAACGCTTCACGACTGCTTTCAATCGCCGCTGCAATGGCTAATAACGCCGCGTTTTTTTGTCCAGTATCGGCTTTTGCGATATCTGCACTTGCAGCACGGGCCTGTTGCCCCACTTGCTGCATATACGCTTTCACATCCATCATCTGCACCTAAACTTATCTATATACACAGATATACCTGATGAAATATTGGCTTTGCGGAGAAAATACGCTTGCCTTCAGGTATAACTTGCGGAAAAGTAGTAATTATACCCTTATTAGATAGAATCCCCCAAGCATGATTATCTGATAACACTAGGAGCGACATGGACAGTTACACCCTTACAATTCGCGTTAAGCTCCTATTCTGCCTCATATCTGGTATGGGTTTAGGAGTCATTGCTTATTTGGACTTTCAGTCTTCTTCTCTATTGCTGTCTGCTTGTACACTCTGTCTTGCAGGGTTATTGATTTTAAACGCCATATTCTTAACCGCTGGCTATATCGTAAAAACCGCCGGCTACTTTGACCGACTATTGATAGTACTGGTTGGCTTATACCCTTTGGCCGCAGCCGAATACAGCCACGCGCACAATCTATATTGGATTTATTTCTTTCCCATCACCGCTTTCTTTTTATTCAAACTTCGCGCCGCCATTTACCTCACACTGTTTTACATTCCTATTGCAATCTACTTGATCAAGCAGGTTGCACCGCCGTTGCACGAGGCACAAATTCTTTTCAGTTTTGCTGTGGTTTCAACGGTTTCATTATTTCTGGCCATGGTAAAAACACGCACCAATAAATTATTAGAACCGTTAATCAGTCGCGATATTGCCTCCGGCGCTCAATTAGAAAAGTTTCTTAGCCCAGCATTAAGTATTGAGATTACCCGCGCAGAACGAGAAGGCACTGGACTGCTACTGATGCACATTAATACGCCAATTAACACAGAAAAAAACAGCAAAGAAGAAACCGAAGAGCAAATGGCAGGCTATGCAACAGCCATTAGTAAACACCTTAGGCTGTTTGATCAATACTATCGACTTAGCAAACAAAACTTTTCAATTATTTTGCCACATGCAACCTCACAAGAAGCCAAAGTCATCGCAAAAAAGATCATTGATGAACTGCATTTCTCTAACGCCAAAGAAACACAATTTGGATTTGCTAGCTTGAATGTGGGGGATACCGCTCACTCTTTAATTAGATTATCCCAGAGGGAGTTAACTCATGTTTAGAATCAGCATGGCTAAAGACCCTGCGGTGAGTTTGCTGTATGCATTAATTTCAGCAGCCAGTATTGTGCTTTGCATCAGTCACTACGTGTTTGGCCATTATCAGATTATGTTCTTAACCATGATCTCAATTGGACTATATATTCCCTCTGCAATCTTTTTGTTTTTAAATCGCGAGCAATCGTATAGTAAATACGCAAACATACTCACGCTCACTTCAATCGCGACACTCATTCAATATCAACTGGGCATTGCAACTGAGCTAACCATGCACTTAGCATTTGCCTTTCCTATTATTAGTTATTTTATCTTACCTATTCGTTGGGCATTTATTCTTAACACAACTTTTATGCTGTGCACATCCATACAAATTATTGTGCATTATGAGTTAGCAGACAGTATTCGATTGATTTTGATTTATTTAGCACTGGGCACATCCTCTTTATGTTATGCCTATATAAACACTGTTAAACGTAAAAACCTATTAAACTTAGCGGTGACAGACTATCAATCAGGCGCCTACAACTATCGTTTTTTAGTTGAAAAACTTCACCAAGAAATCGCCAGAAGCTGTGTGACCAATCGAACGCTTTCATTATTAGCCATCACAATCGAAGACTACCAACAAATTCAAGACATACATGGGGTGAATATCAGTGAGCGACTGCTTAAAGAGTTTAAAAGTAATTTGAACAATTTATTACGGGCGGGGGATGACATTTTTCATAATGGCAAAGGCACCTTCTATATTCTATTGCCCAACTGCCCAATTGAAGGTGCCATTGTTTTAAAAGAGCGCATCTATAAAAACATTCACAATATTCAATGGCAAAATGTGGGCGACCTTCAATTAAATACAGGTTTTGCCACATTGGAATCAAATGAAAGCGCCGAACAATTTTTAACGCGGGCATCAGAGCACGTAGTGAAACAACAGCAAACAGCGCTTAGGTTATTAGCGTTTGACCGTTAGGAAGAATAAGTTGTTATTTTAGATGCCAGATGTGGTAGTGCTATGTGAGGATTGACTTAAATAAGCACACATCAAGAATGGAAAAGATAAAGCGGAACGCTTTATCTTTTTAAAGCCTAGTAAGCGATGTTTACAAACTGTCGACTGACATTATTGGCCTTATCAAATGCGGCCACTTGCAATTGATTTTCTCCGCGGTTTAATCTTACTTTCACTCGGAAGTGTGTGGTGTACTCAAAGTGACCCGGAAAGATATCTCCGTCCTCATTTACCACCTGAATTTTTTTCATACCCATACCCAAGTCCAGGGCCATACCTCGAATATCCATAATACGACTGTCGCTGGCTTCTGGTAATTCGGTCAATTCTAATACTGGCCCTTCAGTGTCAGGAAAACTTCTTGGATTAAAAGGATTGGTACCCGCCAGCTTTTCATCTGCGTTAGAGAACCCATCGCCGTCACTGTCCGTATCTTGAGTGTCGCCAACGCCGTCGCCATCCGCATCGGCTGATTCCTGGGCGTTACGAGGAAATGGATCTTGCCAGTTATTCACACCATCGCCATCCATATCCAAGTCATACGCATCTGGAATGTGGTCGCCGTCTAAATCAGCAGGCTTACTTTTGGGATCATTGGGGTCGGTATTTAACATGCGCTCATAGCGGTCATTAATACCATCGCGATCACTGTCTCGATCTTTGGCTTGGCTGTATGAACTGACCAGTCCAAACACACCGAATGTAATCAGTAAAAAGGCAAGTTTACCCATGGGAACGCTGCTTTATTGTTATTATTTTTCGCAATTGTATCAGGGCAACATATAATGTCACCCCACTGCATTAGGCCTTTAGTGCCTGATTTGATGATTCTGCGGCATTTTGCACTTGTTCTGAAAAGATTTGGGACTCTAGTTCATCCAACTTAGCCTTTCTAGACACTATGCACTCTTGATAAGCCACTTTTATGCGCTTTTGCGTGTCACTGTCTTGCTCATCAATGGCGGTAAGCCACTGTTCAAACAGCCAAATTTCACGCTCAAGCTTGGCGATTAAATCTTTATTATTATTGTTATCCATCGACTTCTCTACATACAACTATCAGAGTTAAATCCATTAACACGCAGGATTGTATGCCTAACCTTTAAAAAATCAACTCGCTTGGCCACATGTGCCTGCTGCCAAAGTAAACGAAAGTTTACTCAATACTACTT
>CAJXIT010000075.1 GCA_913054055.1 uncultured Thalassolituus sp. | reverse complement strand
GTGTTTAGTTTTTGGTGGTTTGAATATCGATATTGGCAATTATTCGCAGATGCTAAGGTCACTTTTGATGGGCAAGTATTAACTGAACTAATAAATAAGGTTCAGCCAGATATTACAACCGAGCAACAGGTCACGGTTATGCATTTTACCGATGATGAATGCCCTTGTTCTTCTTATAGTCGATCACATATTCAGAGTCTGCAGCCAGTACTGGCAAAAAGCCTTCAAATTACAGTAACGCCTAAAGATGCCACTGTAGCAAAGCTGAAAATCCCAGCTACGCCCTCAGTGGCGGTTTGGGATAAAGGTGGCAACCTCGCTTATTTTGGCCCATACAGCAGTGGTGCTTTATGTGGGCAAGGGGACGATTTTGTGACACGCGTAATGAAAGAATTGAAACAAGATAAAAATCCAGAATGGATCAATATGCTAGGGGTGGGATGTTACTGTCCTTGGCAAAAGCAGGAGGGGTCAAATGCATGATTCTAATGTAATTGCAGAGCACTACAGCAAAGCCGATAAAACCATTTTAGTGGTGCTGTATTTAACCTTCGTCTATGCCTTGGGGTTAGCCTCAATGCATGATACTTGGGGCATTGCCATAGTGGTTGGTGGAGGCACAGTCTTAATGGCCACCGCGTTCTACAAAATGAACCCTGGTAAGCGCCTTACCCGTATATTTATGGGGTTGGCGTTGATGGTGATGACCATGCTGCACGTGCATGAATCTCATGGCATGATCGAAATGCATTTTGGCTTCTTCGCATTTTTAGCTTTACTGCTTTATTACCATGATTGGATGCCTATTTTAGCCGCTGCCGCCATTGCGGCTGTTTATCACCTTGGTTTTTATTACCTACAGCAACAAGGGGGAGCAGTGTATGTACTGGATTCTCCAGATAGAAGCTGGGGCATTATCTTTTTGCATGCAGGGTATTTGATTGTAGAAACAGTGGTATTAATGATCATGGCTCGAGATTTATTTAAAAAAGAAATGGGTTCTCTGGACTTACAAAACACTGTGCAGAAAATGACAGGCAGTGGAGAGGTGGATTTGAGCCAGCGCTGTAGTAAAAACAACCCTATCAGCGATAGCTTCAATAATTTCATTGAAAAAATTCATGGCATGATAAAGGGAATGAGCTCAAAAGGTGAAACATTAAGTGGGGCAAGCACAGAGCTGTCTAGCTTAATGCAAATGAATTCAGAGCAATTGTCTTTACAGCAAGAAGAAACACACAAAATTGCCAATGCGGTGTCAGAGATGTCGGGTGCGATCCAATCCATTGCGCAAAATGCAGAACAAGCGGCTGATGCGGCCAGCCAAGCACAAGAATCTGTCACCAATAGCAGTCAAGTGAGTGAGCGCACGCAAAGCAGCATGCAAAACCTTAGCGGACAAATTGATGAAGCATCCAATGCCATTGCCAATCTTGCCTCCGAAAGTGAGAATATTGGTTCCGTATTAGATGTGATCCGCGGCATCGCTGAACAAACCAACTTGTTGGCGTTAAACGCAGCTATAGAAGCGGCAAGGGCAGGAGAGCAGGGCAGAGGGTTTGCCGTGGTGGCGGATGAAGTTCGCTCGCTGGCTTCTCGAACCCAGCAAAGCACAGAAGAAATCAATAGCATGATCATGCAGTTGCAAGAGGGCAGTCGTAATACGGTGTCAGCCATGGAAGCCAGTCAAAAGTTAACAGCGCAATGTACAGAGGATACGTTAAGTGCCAATGAGTCTATGCGATCTGTGGTCAGTGCCATGAGTACGATTTTAGATATGAATAATCTGATTGCCAGCGCCACTACCGAGCAAGAAAGTGTGATGAATGGTGTTAATGAAAATGCACAAGCCATGCAGGAAATGAGTCAATTAAATCAGTCTCGATTAGACAGCGTGGTGGAAGCGGTCAATTCAGTGGATAAAATTGCGCAAGAGGTGCAAACGGATATTTCCATTTATAAGGTTTAACCCGATAAATAAAAAAAGCCCTAAGATTAAATGCATATTTAGTCTTAGGGCTTTTTTATTGGGAATATTTTATTAGCGGTAGAAATTAATTCACAAATCCCACTGTTTTATTTGATTTTATCTTCCCAGTAATGGGCATTTTTAATGCCTAGCTTTTTAGGATCAAAACTGTATTTAGCCACCCCTTGCGACTTTTGTTGCTCGTAATCTTTTAGTGCTTTTAGTGCAGGTTTACCCATGAAAAAGATTAAAACAATTCCCACAATATTAAGCCAAGCCATAAGACCTACGCCTATGTCTCCTAATCCCCAGGCTAGGCTGGCGGTTTTAACAGTGCCGTAAAAAACAGAACCTAATACTAAAACTTTCAAAGCAAATACGGCCCCCGGCATTTTAAATGTCTTTTTCAAATAACTCACATTGGTTTCAGCAATATAGTAGTAAGCCAATATGGTTGTAAAAGAAAAGAACAGCAGAGCAAAGGCAATAAATGGTTTGCCAATGCCAGGCAACGTACTTTCAATGGCCATTTGAGTAAACGCAGGGCTATTGGCTGCAATGTCTGCTGTTAGATTCTGAACTAAGAAAGCCCCTTCCCCTGTGCCATGCACATTGTAAGCACCTGTGATCAAAATCATGAGGGCGGTTGCAGTACAAATGAATAAAGTATCCACATAAATTGAGAAGGCTTGCACCAGCCCTTGCTGAGCGGGGTGAGCAACATTAGATGCGGCTGCGGCATGTGGGCCTGTACCTTGGCCAGCTTCATTCGAATATACGCCACGCTTAACGCCCCAGCCAATGGCGGCACCTACACCTGCCATAGGCGTAAATGCATCGCCTATGATCATGGCAAAAATACTCGGTACTTGTTCAATATTTAAAAGGATGATGACAAACGCAATAATGATATAAGCCAGTGCCATAAACGGCACAATCACTTGGGTGACTTTAGCGATACGTTTCACACCACCAAAAATGATAAATGCTAAGACAATACAAATTAATGTACCGGTTATTATTTTAGCTGAACTGATATCCCCTAGCCCAGTGGATACTAATTGCCCTGTACCAAAGGCCGTGGCCATGGCATTACCTATACTGTTGGATTGGATGCCTGGGAGTAGAACCCCACACGCTAAAATAGTGGCGATGGCGAAAACAATGGCATACCACTTTTGCCCCAGTGCTTTCTCAAAGTAATAAGCTGGGCCCCCACGAAACTCATCTCCATCCTCTTCTTTATATATTTGAGCCAAGGTCGATTCCGTGTATGCCGTGGCAGCACCAAGAAACGCAACAACCCACATCCAAAATACGGCACCAGGGCCACCAAACCCTATGGCTGCGGCGACGCCGGCAATATTACCAGTGCCCACTCGGCCAGATAATGAAATCGCTAAAGCTTGAAAAGAAGAAATGCCTTTATTCGATTCATTGGGTGTGAATAATAATCGCCCCATTTCTTTAATATGACGCACCTGAACAAAGCGGGTTGTAATTGAGTAGAACAAGCCTGCAGCCAAACACAGGTATATGAGTGCTGGACTCCAGATCACACTGTTTATGCTATCAACAAAGTTTTGCATTTAAGGTTCCTAGGTAGGGTTTTATTTTTGTTGCTGCCAAGAGTAACAAACTAATAAGCACTCAATAAGGGGTAAAAACCCCAATAGACTCGTTTAGATTGCCATGGCTTGACTGGTTGATGCTGGGACAAGTATCCATGAGAGCGAGTATTGGCGGGGCTTGTCGCAGTATTTTGTGGTCCTATTACGACATTTAATATGTCAGGACATCGTAAAATGTCCGAATTAAAATGAGAAGAATCAATGTGTAAAACAGCCATTTTGTAACCCAGATGAAGGTCAAATTATAGAGGTGTGAGACTGTCTGACAATTTTAACTTATTGAAATATAAAGAAAAAATTAATCTGGTACAAAGGTACTTTTAATAAGTTAACAAACCGTAACAAAACGCTTGGTGACCGGGAAAATGCCATGATAGAGTGCCTTCTCTAATAAATTTGTCACTCACTAAAAATAATAAAACCCCCCATACAAAACGGGGCATGACAAATAGCAAGCATTCACCCGAACAATAATAATCAACGGGAGCCAGACATGGCAGATAAGTACAAGATCATTGGACCGGTTTACGATTTTTTAAGCACTATTTACAGCGGTCGTCAGATACACAAAGCCAAAACAGCCATGAATGTGGACCTTAATGAAGGGGATAAAATTTTATTCGCTGGGGTCGGTCATGGCCAGGATGCCATCGATGCAGCTGAACGTGGCGCCCAAGTTACGGTAGTGGATCTATCAGCAACCATGCTGAAAAATGTTGAGAAAAACCTAAAGGGACGCGCCTTCAAATATCCTATTCGTCTGGTTCACAGCGACATTTTAGAATTTGATGAAACAGCTGAATACGACCAAGTGGTGGCGAACTTCTTTTTAAACGTGTTTCCAGAAGACTTCATGGTAACGGTAATGAAACACCTAACAACGTTGGTTAAACCAGAAGGGCACTTTGTAGTGGGTGATTTTCACTTTCCTACTGGCAACATTCTTACAAAGGCATTTCAAAACGCATATTGGTATATTGCAGTGGGCATTTTTACGATCTTTGCAAAAAATGCATTCCACAAAATTTATAATTACCCAAAGCACATCGAAAGCTTAGGTTTCTCGGTTGAGAAAACCCAATCATTTAATGTGCTTATGATTCCTTCGCTTTGGTCTATTAAGGCATCGCGTAAACAGGTATCAAAGGCTCAGCAAGAAGCCGCATAGCAGCAAGACTCTAGCTACTTAAAAATAATAAATTAGAGGTCTCACTACATGAACGAAGCAGAATTCAATATCAGCGAAGACGTACACCAAGACTCAGAAGCGAGTCATGGTGGTGGCCTTTTTACTTTTTCAGAGCGTGTTGAATACCTGAAAAAGTTTGGCCGACATTCTATGGCGTTTTCAGCATTACAGCCAAAAATGCGTTACTTTGATATTGAGGGTGTTGGTTATATTGCTTATCGCAAGCAGTGGGGCAGCGTTGTTTGTTTAGGGGACCCTGTATGCGCAGTTGAAGACCGAGAGCAAATGATAAGCGCGTTTATTGCAAAATACCCAAGACCATTATTTATTCAGGTGACCAAGTCTGTTGCAGATTTAATTCACGAGCTAACGGGCTTTTATGCCACACAGTTTGGTAAAGAAACATTAATTGATTTAAATACTTGGAAGCTGTCGGGTAAAAAGAAGCAGGTGATTCGTACCGCCATTAACCATGCTGAAAAAGATGGGGTAACCGTAAAAGAAAGTTACGGAGATATGGCTTACCGGAATTTATCCGATTCTTGGTTAGAGACTCGTAAATGCAAAGGCCGTGAAATCATCTTTCTAATTCGCCCTATGGAAATGGATTATAAAGAAGGCACCCGTCGCTTTTTTGCATACCAAGGGGATGAAATGATTGGTTTTATTTTCTTTGATCCCGTCTATGAAAATGGCGATGTAGTTGGTTATGTACCAAATATTAGCCGTGCATCTGAAAAGTTCCCTCAGGGTATTTTTTACATGCTAATGGCTAAAGCCTTTGAGAAATTCAAAGAGGAAGGCATTCCATACGTATTCTTAGGATTGTCGCCTTTGGCTTTGGACTACCCGCCAAAAGCCACTGAATCAAAAGTGTTGCGTTGGATGTTAGAATTTACAGCTAAACATTTAAACTTCCTATATAACTTTAAAGGCATCGACTTCACCAAGTCACGCTTTAGAGGGGTAGAGGAACCCACTTTTGCAGTGCATAAAAGCTTAATGCCTTCTAAAGATTTTATATGCGTGTTTAAGATCTGTAATGTGATCTAAATTGCTATATTGATTGCATGCCCAAAGCCCGCTTAAGCGGGCTTTTTTATGGGGGTGAAAAATTGATGCTATATAGAAAAAGTCTGTACCGTTTTTAAATCTAATGATTCTTAAGGTATCTGTCATACTTTGCGAATATTGAGGGCATCACAGTGATTGAAAATTTTAATTTAGACATGAGTCAAGTTGTAGTGATCGATTCGCAGCAACAACCTTGGCTAGACTCTCCCGCAAAAGGGGTTCAACGTATTCCGTTAGAACGAGAGGCGGCAGAAAGTGGCCATGTAACCTCAATTGTTAAATACGCAGCGGGCAGTCAGTTTGCCCCCCATGAACACCCCAAGGGCGAGGAGATTTTTGTACTTGATGGGGTATTCAGTGATGAAAATGGCGATTATCCAGCCGGCAGTTATTTGCGAAACCCAGCAGGGTCACGTCATGGGCCGTTTAGCAAAGAGGGGTGTACGCTTTTTGTAAAGCTTAATCAATTTAAGTCAGGGGATGATACTCAGCTGGCATTGAATACGGAACAACAACCTTGGTTACAAGGCCAAGGCGGGTTAACCGTAAAGCCTTTACATCAATTTGAAGGTGAAAGTGTCGCTTTGGTTCATTGGCCTGCTGGAGAGCGGTTTGCGCCTCATAAGCACTGGGGTGGAGAAGAAATTCTGGTATTAAAAGGCGAATTTAAAGACGAGCATGGCAGCTACCCCAAAGGCACTTGGATTCGAAGCCCACACTTAAGTGAGCACTTCCCATTTGTTGATGAAGAAACCATTATTTTGGTGAAAGTGGGTCACCTTTAATAAATGGTTGATCAATCAAGTTAGCGAGAGATTATTCTTGATCAACCAGTTTGTTCTTAGCTTCAATCCATTGCGACATGTACTGGGTGGACTTCATTGAATGATGTCGCAACATATTACCAGTAAAGTTTTTCAATCTATGCTGAGTTAAATGCTTCGAAATATTGTCGATTTGTTTTAATAAAGCCGCCTCAAAAACGGTTTTATCAAAACGTGCTTTTAGCCAACCTTGGCAATTGCCATGCAGTGTATTCCAAGTGTCCACATTTTCATAAAGCACAACGGCCTGCTGGCTAAACTCATTGAAATCATTGATGGAAAAACATGTGGTTTGCTCATGAGTGCTTGTCATGTTTGTCTCATCGTACAAACCTTCTGCCCCAATGCTGGTGGTGATGGCAGGTAAACCACACTGAGCCGCATCTAGCATCTTGCCTTTTAAGCCGGCACCAAACCGCAGCGGGGCCAATAAAACTTTTGAATTTTGTAGCACTTCAAACGCGTCTTCACACCAACCCTTTACCAAAAAACCCTGCTTTTCGTTATGCAGTTGAGTGGCTTTTTTAGGCGGGTATGCCCCATATATATGAAGCTGTGCTTTGGGTAGCTGCTTGCGAATTAACGGCCAAATATGCTTTTTTAACATCAATACCGCATCCCAGTTTGGCTCGTGACGAAAATTGCCAATGGAAACAAAGTGCTGCCGCTCAGAAAATGTAGGCAATGGGTCATTAGGTTTTAGCTCAAGCATGAAAGGCACGTAAGCCAATATGTGAGAAGGCACGTTAAACACTTGGGTTAACAAGGTCATCTCATATTCACTGATCATAATGGATAAATCGCAACGTAAAATGGCTGCGATCTCACGCTTTGCATAATCACTCATTAGATGCTCAAGGGGCACATCTTGAATGACACTTTCATTACCTTTGGCCAGTGCTTGTCTGGCAAAGCGTAAGCAATGTAAGTCTTCAGTGTCCAGTAAACGCAAAGCTTCGGGGCAGAATTTTTCAACGCGCCAGCCAAATTGCTCTTCCATCATGTAGCGATCAAATAGAACCGCACTTGGGTTTAGCTGCTGAATAAAGTCATCAAAGCTGCTGCAGTTTAATTCAATGCTGACAGGGCGGATGTTAAAGGCGTCAAAATCAATGGCATGGTCACTGGACTGGGCTGGGCTGGCATAGGTAACGTCATAGCCGTCATACTGCATGCTGCTAATAAGTTGCAGCATGCGGCTGCCAGCTGCGCTAGAGTTGGGTTCTGGCCATACATAGCCAATAACCAGCAGCGTTTTCATGGGACAATTATTCATAGCCAATAACCAGCAGTGTTTTCACGGGGCAATTATTCATAGCCAATCACAAGTAATGTTTTCATGGGGCAATTATACATACTTCATGCTGCCAAGTTGCTTTTGTCGGTATGGCTTAAAACGAATACTGGGTATAATCACCGCAGAATATTTATTGGCGACAGATTGTTTATGGCTTCACAAGACTCCACCACATCCTGCAAGCAGTTAGCAAAACCCTCTTTAACCAACCCTATTCACATGTTGGCGTTTGGGTTAGGCAGTGGCCTTAGTCCAAAAGCCCCCGGCACAATGGGGACAATAGCGGCTTTGCCCATCTATTGGTGGTTATTGGCGGACTTATCCACTTTATGGTTAAGCGTCGTGATTTTAGTGACGTTTGTGGTGGGTGTGTATGCGGCGCATAAAACATCGGAAGATTTAGGTGTGCACGATCACGGGGGCATCGTCATCGACGAATGGGTCGGCATGTGGATTACCATGTTGATGGTTCCCAAAGACTGGGTTTGGCTGGCTGTGGGGTTTGCATTGTTTCGCTTTTTCGATATTTTAAAGCCTTGGCCAATCAAGTGGCTGGATACACACGTGCATGGCGGTTTTGGCATTATGATTGATGATGTATTAGCAGGGGTGATGGCCCTAGGGTGCATGCATTTACTGCTAAATTTTCTCGCCTAAAACCTATCGATATTGCCCTTGCCTGCTAGACTTTAAGCAGCGAGGGCTCTTATGAAAAATAGCTTGTTTTTAAGCTTACAGCTGATCATTTTATCTTTTTCTGTACACGCTGATTACCGAATGGTCTTGGAAGACCAAGGGCACTACGTGCTTAGTCAGCGCATGGTGTACTTAGAAGACGTTGATAATGCCCTATCGATTCAAGACGTATTAAACATCCCTCGTTCGGATTGGTCCCACACGTCTGACTCTCGTTCTAGCTTTGGTTATTCTCAGAGTGCTTACTGGGTTTATGTGCCTTTCGAGGTAGATCACGAGGGCCTATGGTATCTATGGCTTAGATATGCGCCGTTAGATTATGTGAGATTTTACTGGGTTAAAAATGGTGAGATTCTCCAGCAATACAACTCCGGTGATCGCATTGCATTTGATCAGCGTCAAGTGCGTTTACCTGAAAACGTCACCTCGCGATTTCTCGAAAAGGGAGAAAAGATTAGCATATACATTCGCACCAAAACACAAGGCAGTTATCGCGTTCCTCTAGAAGTGCATCAAAGCCAGCACTTCGAATCCACACAAGCCGAGTTACTAACCTTTCAGGGGATCTATTATGGTGTCTTGTTGGTTATGAGTGTGTTTAATTTTGTGTTGTATTTTATCACTGGTATTCGCTCTTATCTGCATTACGTATTTTACGTGGCCACCAGCTTAGCATCTCGATTGTCCATTGATGGCACAGGGTTTCAATTTCTTTGGCCAAATTATCCGGCCCTTAATGAATGGGCTGTGCCCATTTCTTTTTGGTTAAGCAGTTTAGCTTTTTGGCTATTCAGTTATACCTTTTTAAATTTAAATAAAGCTGGAACAAAAACTAAATGGTATTTCTGGATACTAGGAGCCTTTGGTGTGTTGTTGGGAATGGGTATCCCATCTATGGAATACCATGAAATAGTCCCTTGGATCACGCTGTTTGCCATGCTGCTTATGCTTTCATCATTGATCGTATCCATATTTCTAACGGTGGCTGGTTATCGATATGCAGGGGTGTTTGCCATTGCCACCATGATGACGGCGCTATCATTTGCGCTCACTGTTTTAGAATCTTTAGGGGTTTACTCGGATCAAACATTTATGGTGTATAGCTACCCATTATCCCGTATGTTTGAAATTGTATTATTTGCAGTGGCGCTTGGGGTGAGAATTCGGTTTTTACAAAACCGCAGAATCGATGCAGAAAAAGAAGCCATCATTCATAGAGAAAAATCCATAGCGAGTATTCAACAATATAAACGCCTTTACGAAAGTGCTATGACAGGTAACTTTGTATTATGCGAAGACGGTCAAGTAAAAAGTGCCAATACAGCATTCTATGAATTGTTAGGCGAAAGTACAGAATCCGATATTGAAAATTATTTTGATGAAAAAATCATGGAGCAGTTTAGAAAAGAGTCTAAACGGGCTGATTATAAATTAAATACAGACATCGAAGCCAAAAATGGAAAGTGGTTAGCCATTAACTTATACAAAGTTTGCATTGAAGGTGTCGATCAATTTGAAGGCTCCATTGTTGATATTACGGACCGTGTTCAAGCTGAAGAGCTTAGGCAGCAGGCTGAAACGAATAAAATGAAATCACTTCAGCAGCTAGTTGTTGGTATTGCCCATGAAATTAATACGCCACTGGGTATTGTCAGAACAAGCAGTGATTATTCAAGAGAGATAATGGAACACATGCGTGAAGCCATGGAAAATAATACGCTCACAAAATCTGAATTCTTAGACAAAATCAGCGCCAGCAGTGAAGCATTGAAATTATCAGAAGATAGCCTTTTGAGGATAACGGATTTAATCAAAAGCTTTAAGCACGTATCAGTTGAACAAATGAGTTTTCAACTTGAAAAGCTTGAGTTGGATACCTTGGTTGAGCGCTTAGAATATCAATCAAAACTCAATGAAATAAATATAGCCATAAAGGTGAATAACCAAACCACTGAAGATTTTAATACGTTTGCTGAAGGTATCTATTGGTCGTTAAATGAAATGTTAATGAATGCCGCTGAATTTTCTAAGCAAGGCAACGTGGTGATAGAGTTTGCTGTTACTGATAAAGAATTAACCATACATTTTTATGATAATGGGGCAGGGGTTGATGAAATGGATTTGCCTCAAATATTTGATCCATTTTTTACAACCGGTCGTGGCATTGATAGAAAATTAGGGTTAGGCCTATATCAAGTTCATAACATTATCATACAGCTACTGAATGGAAGGATTCGTGCCTATAATGACAACGGCCTCCATTTTGAAATGCACATTCCGGTCATGGATGTGAAATAGCTTAACGTCTAAAGAATCTCAGCCAGCGCCAAATATTAAGCAAACTTGCCAGTGCAGCAGACACATAAGTCAGCGCACATGCTAATAGAATTCTTCTTGATGCTTTAATGTCCTGTTCTTTTAAATACTCACCATTTTTTAAAATAGGTAACGCTTTACCAAAGCTGGCATTAAACTCCACAGGCAGAGTAACCAGGTGAACTAAGGTGCTGGCAATCATGCCGATTACGGCAATAATCATAGAAATCCTTGCAGCGCCTGGCAATACAGTTAAAAATATAGGGGTTGAAATCAAAGCCAGTTGAGCCACTTTTTCTACATAAAAAGCCATTTTAGCCAGTGGTGTGCGCATTAATAAAAGGGCCATGCCTTCTTTATGCTGAATGGCGTGCCCAACTTCGTGGGCGGCGGTGGCCACAGCGGTTAGTGATTTATTATTAAAGTTGGCCGTGCTTAATCGTACCGTTTTGGTTTGTGGATCATAATGGTCCCCTTGCTCAGTGGTTTCCAGTTGCACATCCAGCTGGTGCTGTTTGATCAAGTGCATGGCAAGCTCACCACCGGTACCGGGAAAGTCAGGGCGATCGACGCTGTATTTTTTTAATATTCTTTGTGTCCAAAATTGTGGTAAAAAGATACAAGCAATAACTGTAATAAAAACGATTAACCAAAGCAT
>CAJXIT010000074.1 GCA_913054055.1 uncultured Thalassolituus sp. | reverse complement strand
CCATCAGCAGGAGGGTTTTCGAAGTTCAAAGCCCAATTTTGAATCTTGCTAACCATTGCCTGGGCTGCAATTATTCTATCTTTGGTATCTTGATCAAACTCAAGCTCGGTAAAGTTCAGAAGCGTTTTATCACTCCCTGCAAGAGGACTAGAAGCAAAAGCTGCCGCCGCATCGCTTAATGATGAACTACCTAAGCTGCCATCAGAATCATAGGCACTTGCCACATCTGCAATTTTTATCAGAATATTTTTATAATCTACCTGGGTAGGATAATCGGTAGTGGCATCATTATAGAAATTACCATCATGAATCAGAAAAGATTCAACCCACCAATCCAAGGTATCCATCATGGACTCATTACGGTCAGTAGAAAATTGCTGAAGCGCCATGGAAATTAAACCATGCTTTGCCGACTCAGTTTCAGCCACAGTATCCTCAGCTATTAACTCTTGATGCCAAGGCTGAACATTAATATGCAGCCCAGTCGTTAAAAGGAAAAATTGCTTAAGCCTTTGGTTGGCAGCACTGATACTTTCGGGAGTAAAAATTGTATTTTCAGAATTGATCCCTAAACAGGTATTAGGATCTGCAGGATTACAATCAGAACCATCAGAAATAAAATCACTGAACGCCAATTTTGCCGCAAGATGGGTAGCAGGCGACACATTAAATGTCTCTAGTCCGGCCGCAAAACTTAGCCCTCCCCACATTTCAAAATCGGTTGGTGCTGCAAACCAATCACCGTAAGCCACATCCTCGCCACTTTCGTTTTTACATCCGTCAGGTAAAACGCATCGAATTTCGGTGTTTTTGGATTCTGTAACTGCTGGCGTATCGCCTGTTGCTGGTACTGTCTCAACCAAACAACCATCATGATAACTGGCTACCGCAATCAAACTACCAACATAAGCGCCCTGAATTGAAGCTGAAAACTGCCCATTATCATCAGTGCAATGATAATCACCATAAAAACTGCCATCTGCTTTTCTGTTGAGCTGGCCATATTGATCAATACCAACAAACTGTACTTTGGCATACCGTACGTTGCTAGCCCAAACAGAGCCTGTAAACTCAACTGGCGGTATCGCACCGGAATTATTGGTCACTGAGTTGTCACACGCGACCAT
Organism: uncultured Thalassolituus sp.; assembly: GCA_913054055.1. Taxonomy (GTDB): domain Bacteria; phylum Pseudomonadota; class Gammaproteobacteria; order Pseudomonadales; family Oceanobacteraceae; genus Bermanella. Next base: position 10,623 of record CAJXIT010000074.1, on the reverse strand, counting down.
GAAGAGACAGCAAACAATCGAAAAAAACTTATACATATACAACCTAGCGAGAATTTTTATTATTATTCGGTGATTATAATTGAGCCAATTTCTCAGACTCTTCCGCAATCAATGATCTCATCCATTGATGTGGCGGATTATGATGCAATAACGGGCTCCATGCCATCTTCAATTCAAACTCAGGAATATCATACGGTGCATCAACCATGGTCAAATCACCGGCCATGGCCTGCATCCTTGCTACACGAGTCGGTAAAGTGGCAATCAAGTCATTATTCATAGCCAGTAGCGCCGGCATTTGATAGTGACGAGTAAACACGCTTATATTACGTTTATAACCTGCTTTAGATAAGGCCTCATCTACCCAGCCAAGCTGAACGGCCTTGTCTTTTGTAGGGTTGACACCGGTGCCCACCCCCATACCGGTTTTACTTACCCAAATATGATTAGCACTTAGATACCCTTCTAAGCAAAAGTTCTTCAAAACTGGATTACTTGGGTTAACCAGGCAAGAAAAGTCATCTCGCCATAGGGTTTTTTGATGAAATGACTGTGGCAGTTCATCAAATCGGTTGATGGCCATGTCCACCTTCCCTTGCTCCACATCCTTATAGGTCACGTCAGACGGCGTTAAAAAGTCCAAGATAATACCTGGGGCTTCTTTTCTTAAGCGCTTAACAATGGCTGGCACCAAAGTCGCTTCCGCATAATCGCTTACCATAATGCGAAAAACCTTGGCGCTGATATCGGCTTCAAATTTACCCGTTGGCTGCACTGCACTATCAACCTCTGCAAGAATATTTCGGACTAAAGGCTGCAACTGTAATGCCCTATCAGTTGCACTCATGCCGTCACTGGTACGTACTAATATGGGATCACCGAATAATTCCCGCAGCCTTTTTAGACCATTACTCATGGCTGGCTGGGTAATCCCTAAGGCTTGAGCCGCCTTAGTTACACTGCGTTCACGCAGTAGAACATCCAAGTAAATCAGCAAGTTTAAATCAAATCTATCCACATTCACCTCATGAATACCCATTATAAGGGCTATAAATTAGAGAAATTATCATAAAACCCGTAAGATGCGCGAGTCATTTTCGAGGCGTGCCTCAATAAAGCTGCTATTTTTTATATTCGGCTTTAGACAATTAACCCTAATTCTGAAAGGATTGACAAATGTCAGGTTACCAAGAAGAAATAAAAGCAGCAGAAGTTGCTAACTCTTTCCCAGGCATCAGCGCTGAATCAGCTGCTCGCATGCGTCTACAAAACAAGTTCAAAACTGGTCTAGACATCGCCAAGTACACTGCTGGCATTATGCGTCGTGACATGGCTGAGTTTGACAAAGACAAAGCTAAGTACACTCAGTCTTTAGGCTGCTGGCACGGTTTTGTTGGTCAGCAAAAACTGATCTCTATTAAAAAGCACTTCGGTTCTACTGAACGTCGCTACCTATACCTTTCAGGTTGGATGGTTGCTGCTCTACGTTCTGATTTCGGTCCTCTACCTGACCAATCTATGCACGAGAAAACAGCTGTAGCTGGTCTTGTTGAAGAGCTATACACTTTCTTACGTCAAGCTGACGCTCGTGAACTAGGCGGTCTTTTCCGCTCTCTAGACGCAGCTCGTGAAGCTGGCGATGCAGCGAAAGAGAAAGAAATCATTGCTGCTATCGACAACCACGAAACGCACGTAGTGCCAATCGTAGCTGACATCGATGCTGGTTTCGGTAACGCTGAAGCCACTTACCTAATGGCTAAGCAAATGATCGAAGCAGGTGCTTGTGCACTTCAAATCGAAAACCAAGTTGCTGATGAAAAGCAATGTGGTCACCAGGACGGTAAAGTTACTGTTCCTCACGCTGACTTCCACAACAAAATCCGCGCTCTACGTTACGCGTTCCTTGAGCTAGGCATTGACGACGGTGTTATCGTTGCACGTACTGACTCTGAAGGTGCTGGCCTAACTAAAGAAATCGCTGTTGTTAAAGAAAAAGGCGATTCTGGCGATATCTACAACTCTTACCTAGATGTTGAAGAAATCGACGTAGCTGACATGGCTGAAGGCGATGTTGTATTTAACCGTGACGGCAAGCTAGTACGTCCTAAGCGTTTACCTTCAGGTCTATACCAGTTCCGTCAAGGTACTGGCCATGAGCGTTGTGTATTCGATTGTATCGGTGCGATCAATGCAGGTGCAGATCTACTATGGATCGAAACTGCTGTACCTACAGTACACGAAATCGCCGGCATGATGGACGACGTACGTAAAGTACACCCAGATGCGAAACTTGTTTATAACAACTCTCCATCTTTCAACTGGACTCTTAACTTCCGTCAGCAAACTTTTGATGCTTGGGAGAAAGAAGGTAAGGACGTATCTGCATACGACCGTGCTAACCTAATGTCTGCTGAATACGACGAATCCGAACTATCTGCTGTTGCTGATGCTCGCATCCAGACTTTCCAAGCGGATACTGCTCGTGAAGCGAACGTATTCCACCACCTAATCACTCTACCTACTTATCACACAACTGCATTGTCTGTTGATAACCTAGCGCAAGAGTACTTCGGTGAGAAAGCGATGCTTGGTTATGTTGAAGGCGTACAACGTAAAGAGATCCGTCAAGGTATCGCTTGTGTTAAACACCAAAACATGGCTGGTTCTGACCTTGGTGACGACCATAAAGAGTACTACGCTGGCGAAAACGCTCTTAAAGCAGGCGGCGCGAAAAACACTTCTAACCAGTTCTAATTTGAACTAGTTAAAAGTAGCGTAAAGCTTAAAGAAGCGACCTTAGGGTCGCTTTTTTTTATACCTCTAGATAAATAAAACCTGATTCAGTCGACGCGAAAAACACTTACTTTTCAGAATCCACATTCTAATTTGAACTTGTTAAAAGTAGCGCAAGCTAATAGAAAACCCCCTTCAGTGACCTTTTTATAAGCCTGCATCAACCAACCCAGCACAGACCAAAGTCCATACAACCTGCACTCATTAATCCTTCAACCCCCATTCTTAGTCTAAACTCTAAAGATGGCCTAGGAACTTAATCATGAATAGCTTTCAAAGCATATTAAAAGACGGCTCTTGGCATCCAGCCATTAAGCAAAACCAAAACGCTCAACTGGTGCTTGTGTTTGGCAGCCGCACCCTGGCCTGCGATGAAAAGATTCAGCAACATATAAAATCGAACTTTCCTTCTGCTGAAGTCATAGGCTGCACAACCTCTGGAGAAATTTTAGACGCTCAAATATATGATGAAACTCTGTGCCTAACCGCCATAGAGTTTAAACACTCGAGCGTGAAAGTTGTGAGTGTTAATATCAACAGCGATCCGGGTTTAGCTGCCAAGCAACTGGCAGATAATTTCAAAGATAAGACCATTAAATCATTATTTGTCCTGTCTGATGGTCAAATGGTTAATGGCACTGACCTAGCCAACACCTTAGAAGCCAACCTTCCCAATGGAACGTTAATAACAGGAGGCCTTGCAGGGGACGGCACACGCTTCAATGAAACCGTTTTATGGCATAACTCTGATCATGGCGCCGGAAAAATAATTGGCTGTGGCTTTTATGGTGACAAACTACATGTGGGCCATGGTTCAATGGGTGGCTGGGATCCCTTTGGTCCAAAGCGATTAATCACCAAATCCTATGACAATATACTCTATGCGTTAGATAACAAACCCGCCCTTGAGCTTTATAAAACGTACCTAGGTGATCACGCTAAAGATCTGCCTGCATCCGCCCTATTATTCCCATTACTTATAACCCATTCCGACGATTCTCCTGATGTTATAAGGACCATATTAAATATAAATGAGCACGATAACTCTATGATATTTGCAGGAGACATACCTGAAGGCAGTCACGCACAACTAATGAAAGCAAACTTTGAGAGACTGATTGACGGCGCAGAATCCGCTGCACAGAATGCATTATCAACCCATACTAAAAACAACACAGTCGAACAAGGGCTTGTGATCATGATCAGCTGTGTTGGTAGGCGACTTGTGCTTAAAAACCGATCAGAAGATGAAGTAGAAACTGTGAAAGACACATTCGGATCAAACCACCAATACACAGGATTTTACTCATACGGTGAAATATCACCTTTAGTAGCAGGTGGAAAATGTGGCCTACACAATCAAACAATGACTATCACCTCCCTTTTTGAGAAAGATGAATAAACTTATTCAACGACTCTTAAGAAAACACCTGCCGAGTGATCATGATGTTACTCCTTTAGGGGCTTTGCTGCATGCTTTTGAGGAAACACTAGACCAAAATACTCAAGACAGATTAATGCTTGAACGCTCACTCATGCTAACCTCAGATGAGTTAAATGAAATAAATGACACCTTAATCCATCAGATCAAAGAAATTAAAACGGTCAAAGACCAATTAGAAAAAGCATTTATCAAACAAGCTGCAATACTTGACGCTAGCTTAGAAGGCGTCATTAGCTTCACACCAGAAGGGCAATTAGATCAAGCAAACAAAACAGCGCTTAAATTTCTAGACCTATCTTTAGAAGAAGCCCGATCTCACTCCCCTAAAAGCTTATTACGCGCCCTTTTAAAAAACATTCACAACACTCAGTCATTTATTGGCAATATACGCTCTACACGAAACTCAAAAAATAAAACCCTTAAGGGAAATTTCAAAACTAAAGACAACAAATTTTTCGAATACAACATCGTACCGGAGTTAATGAACAATAAAATTCTAGGCAGTATATTTAGCTTTCGAGATATCTCAGAATCACAAAACAACCAGGAATTACTAAAGTACCAAGCATACCATGACAATTTAACTGGCCTGCCAAACCGAACAAATATACTCCACACCATTAAGCATGCAATTACACTTTCAAAGCGATACAAGCATCAAGCTAAAATTTTATTCATTGACCTAGATGACTTTAAAAAGATCAATGACACCGCTGGCCATGAACAAGGCGATCGTTTCTTAATAGAAGCCTCAATACGTCTGAAATCCACTCTAAGAGAAAGTGATACTTTAGGAAGGCTTGGCGGTGACGAGTTCCTAATTCTTTTAGACAACACCCACTCTCAAAAACAAGTAAAAGATCTACACAGCCGAATTTTACAAACATTAGCGCAACCATTCATGATTAAGAACAACCCCTATGTAATATCTTGCAGCATAGGGATTAGCTCATTTCTGCAAGACGGAAACACTCCTGAAGAACTTATCAGAAAAGCCGACATGGCTATGTACCAGGCTAAAAAACTTGGAAAGAATCGCTCCCATTATTTTGACGAAAGTTTAGAGCGACTTGCAATCCACAGAGTAAAAACAGAAGAGAACTTAAGAGCAGCCATAAAAAACAATGACTTCATACTGCACTACCAACCAAAAATTGAAATACACAAGGGACAAGAAAAAATCATTGGAGTAGAAGCCCTTATACGCTGGAAAAAAGAAGATGGGAGCCTCATATACCCTGACAGTTTTATAGCCATCTCAGAAGAAAATGGCCTCATTAAAAAGCTCACACAATGGGTCCTAGAAGAATCATGCCGCCAACTAAACATATGGAAAGACACGAAACTCAAAAACACACCTATTTCTATTAATATTTCAGCCATAGACATAGCGGATTTCAATTTCGTTAATTCTGTGATTTCGATATTAGACGAGCACAACATCCCTGGCAATCTCATTGAATTAGAGTTAACCGAATCGGTTTTCTTTAGTGACATTGCAAGCGTCAACAACAAGCTAGCTCTACTTCACCAAAAAGGCGTCAAGCTTTCACTGGACGACTTTGGTACAGGCTACTCTTCATTCTCCTATCTGCAAGACCTAAATATCGACTACTTAAAGATAGATAAAAGCTTCATACAAAACCTATCTACAAACGATAGATCTCTCGCAATTGTAAAGAGCATAATTGATATGGGAAGAAACCTCGGACTATCTGTTATTGCCGAAGGTGTAGAAACACAAGAAGATAAATCTATCCTACTGAAGGCTGATTGCCATATTGTTCAAGGCTATCTTTACAGCAAACCCACCACAGCAGAAGACATCGAAAACCTACATTTTTAAAACAAAAAAACAAGCTAAGACAGTTAAATTATGTTGAGCTGACCACATCCTTTCGCTTCATAGATTGTGCGATCAAATACAACCTAAAATCAAATTCCAACTGATGATAATCAGGTAGCATATGCTGACACAACCTATAAAAGCTTTTATTGTGTTCTTTTTCTTTTACATGCGCCAACTCATGCACTACGATCATATTTAAAAAATCAGCCGGAGCCTGCTTAAAGACAGCGCTAATCCTAATCTCATTTTTACTCTTAATTTTATTGCCCTGCACCCTATTCACATAGCTATGAGTACCCAAAGCGTTTTTAATTACATGAATCTTGCCATCAAAAGTCACCTTACTGATGGGTGGTGACTTTTTTAAATGTTTATTTTTTATAGCAAGCAGATACTCTCGTAAGTCTGCATCACTAGAAACACCATGACTTTCGCTATAACGGGCCTTCAGGTATTCATCCAACTTATTCGTCAAAATCAACTTCTCTACCTGGCATCGAACATCAGAAGAGTATCCAGATAAGAATTTATCCACTACATTCATCACTACGACTGACTTTTCAACTCAGTTAAAAGATCATGAATTTCAGCCTTCAATTCCTTATCTTCAATATCAAGACAGGCCAATCTTGCTTTTTCAAGGCTCGCCAATGCAGCGTCTTTTTGACCCAGCTCTAGCTGTAGCGTCGCTATAGAAAAACCAATAGAGGAGCCAAAATCACCTGACCCTATATTCTCAGCAAGCACCAGTGCTTTTTGATAAATAATGACAGCTCCTTCAAGGTCTTCTGTGAAATCAGCCAGCGTTTCCCATTGAACAGGGTGATCCTTGTCAGAACCTTCGTTTTCTTTACATAGCCCCTTTAATTCAGAGTAAAGCTGATCAAATTGCTCTTGATCCTCTTTTCTAGCCGCCTCCATTAGGTTTGTCGCTAACTCGTGTACTTTTTTATATATTTTTGTGTTCATAATATTTTCACCATTACCTTTCGACCAAAACAAAAAAACCCAGCAATGCTGGGTTTATGGATTTAGCCAAATAATTATTTAGCTTTTTTAGCGGTGGTTTTTTTAGCTGAAGATTTCTTAGCGCTTGTTTTCTTTTTAGCACTGGTCTTCTTCTTGGCGGCCGTTTTCTTTTTAGCTGAAGTCTTTTTAGCCGTAGACTTTTTCTTTTCAGTCACAACCCATTTATCACCTTCAAAAAACGCGCTCCAACCTGTCGCCTTACCCTCTTCATTATCAGACGCCACATAAATCTGAGCCGTCTTACGAGAATAGCGAACAGTAGTCGCATTACCATCCGTGTCTTTCTGAGGTGCCTCTGTCAAGTAATGATACTTTTCAGGCAGCTCAGCTTTGTGAGGCACAAGCTCAAACACCTTAGGCGCGCGAGTTTCACGATTCTTAGGGAATTGACTGGCAGCTAAAAACAAGCCAGAAGCCCCATCCCGTAAAATATAGGTGTCATCAACCTTTAATCATTTTAATTCAGGACAAGGAATTGGATCCATTTTTGGTGGAGCTGGCTGACCATTTTTCAATAGCTTGCGAGTATTTTTACACTCGTCATTCATGCAACCAAAGTATTTGCCAAAGCGTCCATTTTTAAGCTGCATTTCACTGCTGCATTTATCACACTCAAGTGTTGGACCTTCGTATCCTTTAATTTTGAACGTACCCTCTTCTACTTCAAAGCCTTCACAGTCTGGGTTATTACCACAGATATGAAGTTTACGGGTTTCATCCAGCAAATAGCTTTCCATGGCTGTATTACAAATTTTACAGCGACGCTTTTCACGCAAACGCAAGCTTTCTGCTTCTTCGTCTTCATCCGCACCAATGGCTTCATCGCCCGGCGTTAAATTCATGGTCTTTGTGCAACGCTCTTTGGGTGGTAAGGCATAACCTTCACAGCCCAAGAACACGCCAGTGGTACCGGTACGAATGGTCATGTTACGGCCACACTCTGGGCACTTAATATCGGTTAAAACCGGGTCATTCAAGCGCATACCGTCATCATTACTGGCTTTATCCAACTTAATCGAGAAGTCGTTATAGAAGCTATCCAAAACACGCTTCCATTTATCACGACCTTCTGCAATATCATCCAGCTGCTCCTCCATGCCAGAGGTAAAATCGTAGCTCATCAAGTCGGTAAAGTTTTCTTCCAATCGACTAGTGACAATCTCACCCATTTTCTCCGCATAAAAGCGACGACCTTCCAGGCGCACATAGCCGCGATCTTGGATAGTAGAAATAATGGACGCATAAGTGGATGGACGGCCAATACCGCGTTTTTCTAATTCACGAACAAGACTCGCTTCGTTAAATCGTGCAGTTGGCTTTGTGAAATGCTGCTTAGGCTCTACTTCATTAAGCGTCAAAACATCACCTGCCGATAAATCTGGCAGCACTTTGTCGTCATCACCTTTAGATTGAGCCGTTAGCGCTGCTAAGTGGCCCTCAAAACGAATCACTCGACCACGAACCTTTAATTCAAATTCATCGCACTTTGCAATGAGCGTGGTACTTGTGAACTGAGCATCCGCCATTTGACACGCTAAAAAGCGTTGGCGAACAAGCTCATAAAGTTTGTGCGCATCTGGCTCCATGCCATTTAATAAATTGGATGTCATTCTGACATCAGATGGGCGTATGGCTTCGTGCGCCTCTTGCGCCCCATCTTTGCTGCTATAAATACGCGGGACCTCTGGTAAAAAGTCTTCACCAAATTTTGATTGGATATACTCTCGAGCACCCTCTACCGCTTCTTTACTCAAATTTGTACTATCAGTACGCATATAAGTAATGTAACCCGCCTCGTACAAGCGCTGCGCCATCATCATGGTTTTCTTAACACTGAAACCTAGACGAGTACTGGCTGCCTGCTGCAATGTTGACGTAATAAAGGGAGCTGAAGGCTTCGAGCGAGTAGGCTTATCTTCACGATTAACAATCTCGTAAGGATTATTTTCAAGCTTAGCAACCGCCGACATGGCCTGCTCAGCATTAACAGGCTTGTATTCAGTCCCGTTTTGCTTGGTCACTTGAAACCTAAGTTCATCACCCTGCTTAGATTTAAGGTGACTAAAGGTCTCCCAGTACTCCTCAGGAATAAAGGCACGAATTTCATTTTCGCGCTCAACCACTAATCGCACGGCCACAGATTGAACTCGACCCGCAGATAAACCTCGAGCCACTTTAGCCCAAAGTAGTGGAGACACCATAAAGCCCACCACGCGATCTAAAAAGCGACGAGCCTGTTGTGCATCAACCCTAGCCTGATCAAGCACTGACGGCTCTTCAAAAGCCGCCTGTATAGCAGACTTAGTTATCTCATTGAATACAACACGCTTATACGTTGCTCCAGTGTCACCAATCACTTCCTTTAAATGCCAGGCAATGGCCTCTCCCTCTCTATCCAAATCGGTTGCGAGATAGATAACATCGGCTTCCTTTGCTAGCTTTTGCAGTTCTGCCACTACCTTTTCTTTACCAGGCAGCACTTCATATTCGGCCTTCCACCCATTCTCAGGGTCGATACCCATCTTTTTAATGAGCTTTTCTTTGTCTTTCTTCTTTTTATGAACAATTTTATCTTCAGGGGCTAATTTACGAGTGATAGCCGCCTGCCGCGCACGCTCTTTCGCATCAACAGGTGCTTTATTTGCACCCGTTGGTAAATCACGGACATGGCCGACAGAAGACTTAACAATGAAGTCTTTGCCTAAGTATTTATTTATTGTTTTGGCTTTTGCCGGTGACTCGACAATTACAAGCGATCTTCCCATATACCTTACGATTCCCTAGGTACGGCTCTAATTTGGCTGGCACATATATAAGGTGACTGAACAAACCCGTCAAGTAAATTCCCAATATTATGCAAAGCAGAGCTGTAAATGCCTATTTTTTATACACTTTACTATCAAAATACAGTGCTACACTTAAATGAAAGAATTAGTTGCTGAAGAAGATATTTGCAAATTTTATGAGTTATTTAGTTATAGTCATCATCATATTGGCAGTTTTGGCGGTATTCATTTTCCTACACAGGCTAAGCCTGAAAGAAAAAGAAAAACGCCAACTGGAACAAAAAGCCAAGCGCATCCTGAATCGAGCAGAAGAGATATGGGACATTATTGGTACCGCTTCTGGCTACATCAATACACCCGATATATTTGATGCTTTACTAGCCTATTACAGCTATCAAATAAAACAGCGCGACGTCATGATCAACCCTGACGACACACAAGAATATCTAGCTAAAGTGGATGAATTTAAAGGCAAGCTGAACAGCATTCAAGTAAAGCATGAACTGGCAAGTGACGCTGAGATAAACGTCGCGAAAAGGTCTTTCTCTCAGGCCAGTAAATTACTCCGGGCCGCCCACAAAAAGCGCATGATTAATGGCCAAGCTTGCAACAGCATGAGAAACACTCTACGTCGCAAGATTCTTGAATTAGAAGTAGACACCCATGAAAGACTAGGTGATGCAGCAGGTGAAAAGAACGATCCAGCCGTAGCTACTAACCAC
>CAJXIT010000073.1 GCA_913054055.1 uncultured Thalassolituus sp. | reverse complement strand
AATCTGAAAAATAAAACTCTAAATTCAAGTGTAAGTTTTTATCTTTATGTTTAATTGCATCGGGCAATACAGATTGCAATGGGCCAAGGTCAACTCCGTGTTTGGATTTTTTTAATTTGCTCAAAGTCAACTGCTTATATGGACCTCGTTTAAGCAAAACATTCAACATAAAGTTTGGCCCGTTTAATAAAATCAGTTTTCGCATGATTTTTTGAGAAAAGGGCACCTTTTGTTTAAGTTGCTTTATTAAATTTAAAAATATCTGCCAATCGTGTTTACCCCCTTTTTGAGGGTAAAACGCTTTTGAAAACTTAGCTGTGTTATGCACTGCTAAGTTATGAAAAGCCAAGTCATAATGGTCCCGTTCAATGGCAGAAACAGGAGGTAAAATAATATTGGCATGCCGGCTGGTTTCATTTAAAAAACAATCGATACTCACCATAAACTCCACCGAGTCTAAAGCCTTATCTAATTTAGCCCCATTAGGTGTACTTAATACAGGATTACCAGCCACACATAACATGGCTTTAATTTGCCCCTCTCCCGAGGTTAATATCTCATCGGCCATGGTGGCTGCAGGAAATTCCCCATTAAAGTCAGGTAAGCCTCTGACTCGACTACGATGTCGTGCAAAATAACCTGGGCCACTTGCAGCAACTGGGTCAGCTGCTGGGGTTGAAAACATCATGCCCCCTTCTTCATCCAAATTACCGAGCAGTATGTTTAATAACATAATAAGATACTGACTTAATAGCCCAAACTCTTGCACACTTACACCCATACGCCCGTAAATAACGGCCCTAGGGGTTTCACTTAACTCTTTCACTAAATTGCGAATGACATCAGCGTCGATGCCTGTGTGCTTAGATGCATATTCACAAGTATATTCAGAGACATAGGCTTCAATGTCTTTATAAGCAATGACTAAATCTAATGCCTTGCTAGGCTTAACCAACTGTGATTTAAACACTTCGTTAACCATGGCTAATAAAAGTAAAACGTCTGAACCAGGTTTTATAAAATGATGCTCTGAAGCAATCGCAGCAGTCTCAGTGCGCCTTGGATCAATGACCACTACTTTTCCATCCCGTTTCTTTATGGCTTTTATTTTATCTTTTACACCTGCCACGGTCATAATACTGCCATTAGACGTCACAGGGTTTGCACCAATAATCAACATGTAGTCGCAGCGATTAATATCAGGAACAGGGATACGTAATTGATGGCCAAAAATATGATGAGCGATAATGTGATGAGGTAATTGATCAACGGAGGTAGCGGTATAACGGTTTTTAGTTTTAAACGCCTTTAACAACTCTTTCATGGTAAGAGAGCCGCCTAAATTATGAGTGTTCGGATTCCCCAAATAAATGCCTAAAGCATCAGCACCATATTGAGTTTGAACAGACTCTAAACCCTTGGCCGCCTTTTTATAGGCTGATTTCCAGCTAATTTCTTTCCAGCCCGTATCGGTTTTTTCTAAAGGCTTTCTTAATCGATCCGGGTCTTCATATAGGTCTTGAAGCGCCACAGCTTTTGGACAAATATGCCCTTTGCTAAACGGGTCTTTTTCATCCCCTTTAATGGATAATATTTGATTCCCCTGATGCTCAACCTTTATGCCGCACATGGCTTCACATAGATTGCAGGTACGATAATGTGTTGTTATTTTTGTCATACTGTCCCCCATTATGAGTTTAGGTTACACATCTAAAAGGGAAATTGAAAATGAACGTTGATTATGGGCTTTTATAAATCAAGCCCACTTTACAACTAAAAAAAGGAGAAAGTTTTTAAGAAAAAACAGTGTGAATCAAAGAGAATAAACGATCTTTATCTACCGGTTTAACCAAGTAGCCATCAGCCCCTGCATCTAAGGATTGCTGCTTATGCTGAGCATCAACATGCCCAGTTATCATATAAATAGGTGCAGTAACCTTTTGCTCTCGGAGTTTTTCAGTGGCTTCTAGGCCACCCATAATGGGCATTTCCATATCCATGAATATCAAGTTAACCGCTTCCTCTTCGCATACTTTAAGCGCTTCATAGCCATTATCTGCGGTTAAAATACTCACTTGCGGATTAGCCTTTTTAACTAAGCGCTGCATAATTTGTTGGTTAACTAAATTATCTTCAACAATCAACACCGCACCTAAGTCCTGTTGAGGTTGTAAGTAAGTTTGCATAACAGAATATAACTGATCATGAGATATAGGTTTTTCAACAACCTGGTTAAAGCCATTCTCAATATATTGATCAACCTGATGCTTCATCACATTGGCGGTAAAAGCAACCAAAGGGGTTTGAACCCCATTTTTACGCATGATTTTAGCGGCTTCTTCACCGCCCATATTGGGCATTTGCATATCCAGAAATACAAGATCAAAGCTTTCTTTTTCGATTCGTGACAAGGCTTGTAAACCATCATCAACAATGGATACATCCACTCCAGCAGCAGCAATTAAGCGCTTTATTAATAACTGGTTATCCAGATTATCTTCCGCCAATAGCACTTTGCCCATTAATTTAGGGACAAATTGTGTTTTTTGCTGGGACTTATATTCATCCATCAGCTGACTTAACATGCCGGCGGTTTGAATATAAGACGAAGATGCATTATTTCCAGATCCAAGTGTTAAGGTAAAACAACTGCCTACGCCTTTTTCACTTTCTACCGTTAATTCACCACCCATTAAATGGGCTAAATTTTTCGAAATAAATAAACCTAATCCAGAGCCTCCAAATAATCGAGTTGTCGATGAATCTGCTTGTGTGAAAGCACTGAATAATCGACTTTTTTCCTCTGAATCTAAACCAATGCCACTGTCCTCTATATTAAAGGTCATTTTTTCATAAGCGAACGAGATCTCCACTTTAACCCAACCATCTTTAGTAAACTTCACAGCATTATTGGTTAGGTTAAATAAAATTTGTTTTAAACGAGTCGGGTCAGCTTGAACAATGCTTGGTAATGGGTACTGAATTTGTAGTTGATAGCTTAGGCCCTTTTCTTTGGTTTGCTGCCTAACATAGTCGTCTAAATCACTGATAATGGCTGCCATTTCCACATCCATGGTTTCAACATCGATTTTACTGGATTCAATTTTTGAGATATCCAGAATATCGTTAATGACCGTTAACAAATGACGACTGCTTCGTATGATTGTATTAGCAAATTTTTCTTTATTTTGTTTAGTCAGTGAATCGTCAAGTAACGCTTCGCTGTAACCTATAATGGCCGTCATGGGAGTACGAATTTCGTGACTCATATTGGCCAAGAATCGGCCTTTCGCTTGCTCACTTTCTTCAGCGATCTTTCTGGCTTTTTCTGCCATTTCATACATGGATACATTTTTAATGGCAGTGCCTACCTGAACCAAGTATTCACTGATTGAATTCAAATCTTCTTGCTTTAACTCAAACGTTTTATCGTAGTTAATAAAGGCGACACCCGCGACCACTTCATTTTGAACATGTACCGGGAAATACGCGATGGAACGACTGGGTTTAATGTTATATAACACCTTGTCAATTTCTGCGCCGTTTTCGACGGCTTCCCTCGATAAGTTTGAAATGTTTACGATGCGATCTTTTTCCAAACCGCTAATAAAAATACTGTCAGGATCTTGCTCAATATCCATTTCAAGTTTTTTAAAGGTTAATTCTTCATAGTCACTCACAGCACTGCCATATGCACCGACTATTTTGAATGTTCGATTATCAGGCATTTTTGATATGACGTATAACGATTCAAATGGGTACATGGTTTCAAGGGCTTTCATCAGGCCTTTCATGATTGAATCCAAGTCCAGCGTGCTATTAACTGCGAATGCCAATTCATTCATGTGTTCTAAGTATAATTTTCTAGACTCGACTTTTTTTCGGTTACGCCTCAAGCTATTTGTAATGTTATGAATTAACAGCCCTAGACTGCCGGTATAAAGGATGACTCCGGCAGCGACAATTAACGAGGAAAACGTGGAAAGTTCTGCGCGATAATAGAAGCCCATTAGTAACCCGCCAATAACAAAACCAATAATTTGAACCACTAAGCCTCTAACAAATACGGGGCGTCCCCCTGCAGCAAAAGTGGTCATGTTGGTCGTGCTAATAAAAGCCGCAATTAGGAATAGATTAAATCCCCAAATCGCACAGCAAAACGAATAAAAGAATGCATCGATTGTAATGTTTCGAATTTCATCTTCAGAAGTAGAAGACATAAAATAGATAGCGTGGGGATAGACTAAGCAGTGTAATAATAATACACCCCATAATCCGTATGAAATATGATCATCACCCCATAACAGGCTGATATGAAGAGAGAATACGATTAAGCAAGCAATCAAACGGAATTTATAGTTTAAACCCACATCTTTTGCTTTTTGGCTACTGACTGATTTTACTTCGGGGCTAACCTTGCCCATGTACTTCCTACTTAACTGTCATAGTTTTGTAATAATTATCGCATCAGTATATCAAAGCAAGTTCATTACTGAACGAAAAAACTGAATTGACACTCATTATTATTTACTTTCTAACAAATTTAAGACGTTTTTCGAAGAAACATTGGCCTGAGATTGCACTGAGATTGCAATCTGGCTCAATATGTCCGACTTAACACTTTCAGATGCCGCTTTTGCAATGTCCGCATCTTGTATTCGGCTATTGGCCGCTTGGTTGTTTTCATTTTTCAGCGCTAAAAATTCAGTATTGGCTACTAACCTGTTTTCAACTGCCCCAAGCTCACTTTGGCGACTGGTAACGTTTAATAATGCCTCGTCAATTTGATCCATGTTTAAGTCTTGACCTGCCTCAAACCCTAGATCCTTAAACGTTTGTGCTAAATCTTCGGTTGTTAATTCAATTGTCTCTCCTTCATTCGCACCCGTTTGAAAGCTCAAGCTGCCTTCTTGAAACACACTTTGTTGGTTAAATTCTGTATCTGAAAAAATTTGACTGATATTTTCGCTACGCTGGTCGATTTCAGATTGAATGGCCGCTTTATCTTGATCGTTTAGAACTCCACTGCCTTGCTGTACTTTTAGCTCACGAATTCTTTGTAAATCTTCCGTCACGCTTGCTAAGGCTCCGCTTTCAACTTGGGTTCTAGATACCCCGTCCAAACTATTACGCAGGGCTGCTTGCTGAGAACGCCCCTGAGATTCAAACCGAGTACTGATGGCAAGCCCTGCCGCATCGTCTTTTGCACTGTTAATTCGATGCCCTGAGCTGATTCTTTGTAATTGAGTATTTTTGGATGTCTGCGCTTGATCCAATTGGCGTGCACTACTAAACGAGTTATTAATGTTCATTCAACACCTCACAGATAATCCAGTCACTATGCAATACAAATCTGCACAGCTGTTTCGATCATATCCCAAGTCAGATAAAAGACGCCAAGAATGAAAAGCAACTAGACTCAACACTAACCAGATGGTTTTTGAATATAGAATTTGCCCCAACATAAGCATTAATGATTGAATTGCACAGTTTAATCACTGAATTGCAAAGTTAGGTCATTTACGTCAAAAACATTGAACCTTATATTTGCTCAATAACAACATGAGAGACTATCAATGAGCCACTATCCTAATTTGCTTGCCCCATTAGACTTGGGTTTCACCACCTTAAAGAACCGAGTCATGATGGGCTCTATGCACACGGGCCTTGAAGATCGTCCATGGCACTTTAACCAATTAGCTGAATACTTTGCTGAACGTGCTCGCGGTGGTTGTGGCTTATTAGTAACAGGTGGCTTTGCCCCTAACCGTCGTGGTGAATTGATCGCATTGGGCAGCCGTTTAAGCAGCTCTTTACAAGTGTCTATGCACAAAAAAGTTACCTCAGCTGTTCATGAAGCCGATGGTAAAATCTGCCTTCAGATTCTTCATGCTGGACGCTATGGTTATAGCCCATACAGTGTGGCCCCTTCTGCCATTAAATCTCCCATTACGCCATTTAAACCAAAAGCGTTAACCACTAAAGGGGTTTATAAAACCATTCGCCAATACGGCAAAAGTGCCAAGCTTGCACAAAAAGCTGGCTACGATGGCGTTGAAATCATGGGTTCTGAAGGCTATTTCATTACTCAGTTTTTAAATAAGCGCACCAACCAACGTGATGATGAGTTTGGCGGCTCTTATGAAAACCGCATGCGCTTGGCGCTTGAAATCATTCGCACGGTTCGTAAAGAAGTGGGTGAAAATTTCATCATTATTTTCCGCTTGTCCATGATCGACCTTGTTGAAGGCGGCTCAAGCATGGATGAAGTGATTCAACTTGCCCAAGAACTTGAAAAAGCGGGTGTAACCATCATCAACAGTGGTATCGGTTGGCATGAAGCCCGTGTTCCTACCATCGTAACCTCAGTGCCTCGTGCTGCATTTGTTGACCCAACTGCAAAAGTAAAAGATGCAGTTAATATTCCTGTTATTGCTTCTAACCGTATTAACATGCCAGATACCGCTGAAGAAATTTTAGCCAGTGGCAAAGCGGATATGATTTCCATGGCTCGTCCTTTTCTTGCAGACAGCGAATGGGTTAATAAAGCCGCTGAAGGCCGTGCAGATGAAATCAATACCTGTATCGCTTGTAACCAAGCATGCTTGGATCATACCTTTCAAAACAAACGCTCAAGCTGCTTAGTAAACCCTCGCGCATGTCATGAAACAGAGCTTTTATACACCCCAACACACATGCCTAAAAAAGTTGCGGTAGTTGGCTCTGGACCTGCTGGCTTAGCCGCGGCTACGGTTGCTGCAAAACGAGGCCACAAAGTGACTATTTTTGAAGGTCGCGACACCATTGGTGGGCAATTTTTATTCGCCAGTAAAATCCCTGGTAAAGAAGAATTTGTAGAGACCATTCGCTACTACAACAAAATGATTGAAGTTCATAACATTGACCTGAAACTTAATACCTTTGTCAGTGCCGACGATCTAAAAGATGCAGGTTTTGATGAAATTATCATTTCTACTGGTGTAGAACCGCGCGTTCCTAACATGCTAGGCATTGATCATGAAAAAGTTGTCACTTATCAAGAGCTGCTAGGCAAAGGCCTTAATCTAGGTGAAAAAGTAGCCGTCATGGGCGCTGGCGGTATTGGCTTTGATGTCAGTGAATATTTAACACACCAAGGTGAATCTCTCACTTTAAACAAAGAAAGCTGGTTTAAAGAGTGGGGAGTAGACATTGAAAACAGCACCTCGGGTGGGCTACAACCAATGGAGATTGTACCTTCTCCTCGTAAAGTTTATATGCTACAACGTAAAACCACTTCGCTGGGTCGCGGATTAAATAAAACGTCTGGCTGGGTTCACCGCGCTGCAGTGAAAATGAAAGGCGTCGAAATGATCGCAGGTGTTGGCTATGACAAGATTGATGATGATGGCCTACACATTACGATCAGCAATAAAGACGGTGACGTGATTGATCAACGGGTATTGGATGTGGATCATGTTGTACTGTGTGCCGGCCAAGTAAGCGTAAACGAGCTCTTTAAAGAGTTACAAGGCAATCATGATCACAACTTTGGCTTGCATCTTGTAGGTGGTGCTGAGTTCGCTGGTGAGTTGGATGCTAAACGTGCTATTAAATTGGCTTCTGAATTGGCTGCAAGCCTATAACCAAGCCAACCAGATTTAAGTGAATCACGCCCGGTTCACTTAAATGCTTTTTCTAAAAAAGCAGTAAGACTTCTTTTTCTCATTTGTCAGGTGATGGAAAGAAGTCTTTTTATTTCCTTAAAACACACCCACTTATTTTCCAATCAAGTCCCGTGCAATGATCTCTTTCATCACTTCAGATGCTCCACCATAAATGCGCTGAACTCGCGCATCTAAGAATGCTCTAGCGATTGGGTACTCTTCCATGTAACCGTAGCCACCAAATAACTGCAAACAGTCATCGGCTAATTGGCATTGTAATTCAGTGCTAGAAAGCTTGGCCTTAGATGCCATAGCTGCCGTTAACTGCTGATTTTCATATAAACCAATGCATTGCTGAATAAACGCTTGACTAACACTTAATTGTGTATCTAGGTGAGCTAAAACGAATCGGGTATTTTGTAAGTCACTTAGGGCTTGTCCAAAAATCTGCCTTTGCTTCACGTATTCAACTGTCATATCCAGCATTCCGATGCATGCGCCAATGGCGCCGATGGATAAAATCAATCGCTCTCTTGGAAGTTCATTCATGAGGTGCATGAACCCTTTATTTAATTCACCTAAAGGTTCTTTAGCAAACACTTCATTAAAAAAGAGTTCAGAAGTATCGCCTGAATGCTGGCCAATTTTTTTCAAATTCGTACCAACGTCATAGCCCTGGTCTGATTTTTGTAATAAAAATAAACTGATGCCTTTGGCTCCGGCATTCACATCCGTTTTTGCTGCAACAATGCATACGTCTGCATGCTGGCCGTTTGTAATAAAGGTTTTCTGGCCACTAATGCTGTAACCGCCATCCACTTTTTTTGCTTGGCACTTCATCGCTTGTAAATCACTGCCTGCACCCGGCTCAGTCATGGCAATGGCGCCAACAGCATCGCCACTGGCTAGTTTAGGCAGCCATTGTGACTTTTGCTCTTCATTGCCTAAATGGGCAATATAAGGGGCCACAATATCGCTGTGAACCGATACATTGGTTGCAAGTGCCGCATAACCACGCTGAGACAATATTTCAACCACAATCGCTGACATATTAAAATCCCCACCACATCCACCGTACTCAATGGGCATGTCGACACATAAAAAACCCGCTCGACCAAGGGTCTTCCATACATCACGCGGGATTAGCCCAGCTTCTTCCCATTCATGATAGTGCGGGGCAACCTCTTGATCTAAAAATCGATGCAATGACTGTCGGAATAACTCTAACTCTTGACTCATAAGGGTTTCATTCTTTAGTTGTTCTTATTGTGCTCTATTTCACCCTATTCACGCTAATGTGAAAAGAACAATAAAGTTCAAAGCCGTTGACCAAATATATGGCCCTCTATAAAGCATTTATCGCATTCAAAAATTAGAGTAAAAATACAGAGTTTTAAGCGCATATAGCCATAAATTACTAGAGGATTTCAGTAAACATCTGTATGCTCGCCACACATTTGATTTAGGGTGGTTTTATGGTCCGTTTAGTCCGTTATTTCTTATTATCAATCCACTTTGTGATTGGCTCATTTATTGGCTTGGCAGCAGGTATTTTGCGCCCTTTCCACCCTACTAACAGCCGTATTTGCGCTCAAACCTATTCAAGAATTGGACTGCCTATCATAGGCATTAAAGTGCACCATGAAGACACAGATAACTTCCCTAAAGATCAGAACTTTATTGTGGTTTGTAATCACCAAAGTAATTGGGATTTATTTGTTGTAGGTAGCATTGTTCCTGAACGTACTGTAAGTATCGGCAAAAAGAGCCTTAAATGGGCCCCGTTATTTGGTCAACTATACTGGCTAGCAGGAAATATCCTGATTGACCGTGGTAATGCAAAAAAAGCCATGGAAGCCATGGAAGTCACCAAAACAGCACTGACAAAGAAAAACACAAATATTTGGTTCTTTGCCGAAGGCACCCGTAACCACGGCAAAAACATGCTGCCATTTAAGAAAGGGGCATTTGTAACGGCCATTAACGCGGGTGTACCTATCGTCCCGATATGCGCCAGCAGTTATCTAGACAACTTCAGCCTTGATCAACTCAACAACAATGATGCTTACGTACGTGTTTTACCTGCCATTGATACTTCTAACATGACAAATAAAGACATTCCTGAGCTTATGGAAAAATGTCACAACGACATGAACAAGGTTATTAAAGAATTAACCGAAAAAGCTGCTCAAGGCACCCCTGCAAGCTCTCAATCATAAAACTGCTTGGCACCGCACAATAACCATCACCTTGTTAAAAGCTTGGTGATGAGTACTTATCTACTTCATTCAAATTTTCATCTCGTTTAAGCCCTGCTATCTAAGCGCTTCTGCGCTTGAACATCCCATCCATTTTACTTGCCAGCTAAGCGAATGCGGCCTTAACTCTAATATATAGACACGTAAATGGACCCCTGTGGTATATGACGACAAAAGTGCTTATTTGTGACGACTCGAATATGGCTAGAAAGCAGATGTCACGAGCCCTTCCAGATAATTGGCCAACCGATGTTACCTTTGCAAAAAATGGCCAAGAAGCCATAGATATCATTAAAGCCGGTGGCCAAGAGCTGATGTTTTTGGATTTAACCATGCCGGTACTTGATGGCTACCAAACTCTTGAGGCCATTCGTAAGGATGACTTACCCATTATGGTCATCGTGGTCTCTGGAGATATTCAACCAGAAGCAAGAGAGCGGGTAAAAAAACTAGGCGCCATTGAATTCATCAAGAAACCCGTTGATCAAAGCAAAATCTCCAGCGTGCTTTCAGAGTACGGCATGATTGGAGGTGACGATGCCTGAAGTGACAGCTTTAACTGAAGATGAAAGAGACTGCTATCAAGAAATCACCAACGTGGCCATGGGCCAAGCTGCGGATCGTTTAGCTAGGTTACTTGGGGTTTATGTGGTTTTACCCATTCCTAATGTCAATATCATTGAGCGTAGCGAATTCAAAATGACGATAAAGTCATTAGAAGACGCCCCCAGCGTCAGTGCAGTTTGCCAGGGATTTATTGGTGCGGGCGTTGCTGGCGAAGCACTGTTGATCTTCAATGATGCCAGCTTTAAAGACATCTCCCAGCTCTTAAAATACTCTCAGACACAAACACAAGAAGAAGAGTTAGAAATGCTTATGGATGTGGCCAACGTACTAAATGGAGCATGCATTCAGGGCATAGGTAAGCAGCTAGATATTAATTTTAGCCAAAGCCACCCCGTAATATTGGGCCGCCATAGACCCATCAATGAATTACTGGATGAAAAACACGCCACCTGGCAACGGACCATGGCCATAGAAATTAATTACACCATAGAAGATCACAATATCAACTGTGACTTGTTATTACTGTTCACTGAAGAAAGTGTTCACCACATGAACCGCTTAATTAGCTTTTTATTGGAGGACTGAATATGACAGATTCACAACTAGAAATGACGGAACTTCATTGGCTGATGGACATTTTGCAGACCATTGATGTGGGTTTAGTGGTACTGGATCGTAGTTATTCGATTAAACTATGGAATGGATTTATGGAGAACCATAGTGGCATAAGCCCTGATGAGGTTAAGGGTAAAAATTTATTCAGTTTATTTGATGAAATTGATGAAGACTGGTTTAAGAAAAAAGCGGAGTCAGTTTTTTTATTAAATACCCGGGCGTTTACCATTAGCGAACAAAGGCCTTATCTGTTTCGCTTTCATAATAATCACCCCATTACTGGTCGTGCAGAATTCATGCATCAAAACGCCACTATTATTCCTTTAAATAATGTGGATGGCAGCACTGAGCATATTTGTTTAATTGTTTACGATGTCACTAACTCGGCCATGAGTAAGCGAGATTTGGAAGGTATTAAATCTTTGCTGGATGCCCGCTAGTTTATACTAGCGGTAGTTGAATGTTTATATCACTCCTATTTCAGGGTCAATATTTGCAACAGACTGCTGTAGCTTCTCCCCTAATTTAACATTCTTTTTCATTTCCCCAAGTAATCGCTCTAAATGATGCTCAAGCACATCCAGCTCGCTCACAAGGCTTTCATGGGTTTCATGAAAGTCATCATCCGGAGATAAGTGCTTAGCTTTGTGCAATATATTTTTTACGTACTCAAGTTGTTGGGTAAATACCACATTGGCTTTTTGCGCATTTCTTTCAACAATCATCGATTGCTTGTACAACGCTTCTAAATGAGCAGGG
>CAJXIT010000072.1 GCA_913054055.1 uncultured Thalassolituus sp. | reverse complement strand
GTCAAACATGTCACGTACACGGGTTGCACCCACACCCACAAACATTTCAACAAAATCAGAACCTGAGATGGAGAAGAAAGGCACTTTAGCCTCGCCAGCAATGGCTTTGGCCAATAGGGTTTTACCCGTACCAGGCTGACCCACCATTAAGACACCGCGAGGTATTTGACCACCTAAGCGCTGATACTTTGCAGGATCACGTAAAAACTCCACCAACTCTTGAACATCTTCTTTGGCTTCATCACAGCCTGCCACATCGGCAAACGTCGTTTTGATTTGATCTTCGCCAAGTAATTTGGCTTTAGACTTACCAAATGCCATTGGACCACGGCCACCACCGCCTCCACCCTGCATTTGACGCATGAAAAACATAAATACAGCGATAATCACTAAAATTGGGAAAGAAGCCACCAATAGCTGACTCCAAATGCTTTGCTGCTCAGGCTTTTTACCTTGAACCTCAACTTTGTTGTTAAGTAATTCATCCATCATTTTAGGGTCATGACCCGGACGAATAGTTTCAAATTTTTGCCCATTACTAAATTCACCATCAATGGTGGCACCAGAAATGGTCACTTGCTTCACTTGCCCACTTTGCACAAGCTCAACAAACTGAGAATAAGAAATTTCTTGATTAGAAACTGGAGAGTCCAACTGTTTAAAGACTGTTAGCAGGACGGTGGCAATGATTAGCCACAATATTAAATTCTTTGCCATGTTTACCTAGGTCCAACCCCGATTAAATTAGGTGCATAGTGAAGTTAAAGTCAGGCTTTAACAGTACTACAACTGATTATAGATAGTCACGATTACTTCACTAGTCTGGCAACAATTTTTCTCACCAACCAGCTAGGCTGAGCAAAATACACTCAAATCCACTCAATTTCTTAGATATCGAGACTATTCAGGCCTAAACCGACCTAAAAATATCTATTTATTTACGTATTAACAACATATTGGGGATCAGATTATGAAATACAAGAGTAACCAGCAAGAATCCTAAACCTTTATTCCTGCACAACCCCTTAAGAATGCCCGAATCTTTCGAAGCCTGTTATAATGAGAATATTCAGCGTACAAACTGCGCTTTAAACCATCACCACCCCAGAGCAAGTGCATCAATGTCATTATCTCAAGACCGTAAAAAAGCCCTCAAAACCATTGGCCATAAGCTAAACCCCATTGTTACCGTGGCAGATAAAGGCTTAAGCGAAAACGTATTACTGGAAATTGACCGCGCCCTTGAGGACCACGAACTGATCAAAATCAAATATACGGTAGGCGATCGTGATTTGAAAAAAGAACTGATCAAACAAACTGAGAAAGCCAGCCGTTCAGTATTAATTCAAAGCATTGGTAATATCGGCTTATTCTTTAGACCAGCAAAAGAGCCTGATCCTAAGAAGTCTAATCTTAGCTATTAATACACAGCCATAAAAAAGGCCGGTACATGACCGGCCTTACTTCCCTTTAAATCAATAAATTTACTTACCTGAAGCCACTTCACGCTGATAATTGAGTCGCTTAGCCGCGTCCAAAGTTAACATTTGCATAAACGCTTTAGTTTCAGAGTCTGAACCAACTGGTGCACCACCCTGAGCCCCTCCAAAGACATTCATCGGTACCTGACGCTTAGCAAATGCAGCTGCCCATAGTTTTTGAATCTCAATTTCGGCATCAAGCTTCTGAGCTAGCGCGTTATCCGCACGAAGAATCTCACGCTTTTGATACGCTTCAGCATCAGCAAGAGTACGCTTGGTTTTTGCTTCGATTCTA
The DNA here is from genome assembly GCA_913054055.1 of uncultured Thalassolituus sp. Classification (GTDB taxonomy): domain Bacteria; phylum Pseudomonadota; class Gammaproteobacteria; order Pseudomonadales; family Oceanobacteraceae; genus Bermanella. The sequence continues at coordinate 10,090 of CAJXIT010000072.1, read as the reverse complement.
GCTTTTTCTAAATTAATCTCAGCCGTCTCTTTTTCTATTTTTGCCTGAGCTTTAAACTTCTCTGCTTGAGTAATCGCCAACTGCTTTTCTGTCTGAGCTTCCGTTGTTTTTTGTATTTGATCCACTTTAGCTTGCGCCTGTCGCTGTGCTACTTCACGCTCACCTTTCGCAATCGCTAGCAACCTTTGCTCTTCTTCCTGTATGCGCTGCTCACGGGCTATAGCGCGATCGGCTGAGGCCTTTTGTTTCAACTGCATACGCTCAACAAACTTGGTATTTGGCTTCATATCCGTTACGCGAGCATCAACAACTGAAATACCAAAGTTTACAAATTTCTGTTTTTTGCGCTTAGGCTGACCATTCTCATCAAGTACCTTATTCACAACAAACGTAGTTTTTGCCTCATCCCCATATTCTTCCTGATCTTCACCTAAAGCCGCATTAGCAGACGCATAATTCTTTTTAGTGGTCTTATAAATAACTTCTTCACGTCGCACAACATAAATACCTGATGCCATTTGCTTTTCAAATTCATTATTAAATTCCGTACGACCACCACTGTAGTAGTTTTCAGCAGTTAACAAAGAAGCCGTCGCTTGAAGCGTTTCTTTAAATGCAGGTATCAAAGCCGTTCTCAATAAGTTTTCAGGAGAGCGATATTCATGAGCTAATTTCAAAAACAACTCAGGATCTGTTGGAATAGAGAAACGCACGGTAGCCTCAGCATTTGCGTCAACCTGATCCAAATACATAATATTCATAGGCGGCAAAGAAACACTAGCATTATCTGATTCAGTTTCAGCGTTCAAACCTTGATGACTTGTTGAGTCTGCTTGAACCGTCATTGCACGCTTCCAAGAATTATAGCGACCAAATAGATAGGTGTTATAACCTACATCGTCCACTACTTTTTCCTCACCAGTAATCGTACGAACATGATACACATAGCCTGGCTCAGCATAGAAAAAGATTTGATTAAACAACCCAAACATAAATGAAATAACGGCAACCAAAACCAGAGTCGGCGCAGCTTGCTCAGGGATATCGTAACGCGCTGATTCAACTCTTCGACCTATCTCATGAGAGTCCACACCAGCCGTCTCAAGCTCGGCACGCATGCGCTCAAGCTTCATATTTTGCGAGGCCCGTAAAACCCCAACACCTATAATGGCACCTATGGATAAGATACCAATTAAGATTCCCCAAAAAGACATATTAACTCCTGTTATGACTTTATATTTTTTATTATATGGAGAATAGAAGTGTCGCCTGCTATTCATCCATGAAAAGCGAAAAGAAACCGCCTATTAAAGCGAGTGCGCAGCATAGCCAGATGGCGTATTTGATACAAGCACCCAACGAACAAAAACAAACATACCAACAAAAAAGCCCAATGACTTTTCAGCCACTGGGCTTTTTTATTTAGGCGCCGTATGCGAGCGCCCCTCTACATATTTTTAGCCAAACCTAAAAAGAAATATTATTCACACCATGCGCGAGCGTTACGGAACATACGCATCCAAGCCCCGTCTTCGCTCCACTCATCAGGTTGATACGAGTTTTGCACCGCGCGGAATACACGCTCAGGGTGCGGCATCATAATGGTTACACGGCCATTGCTAGCAGTTAAGCCTGTGATGCCTTGTACCGAACCATTAGGGTTAGCTGGGTACGCTTCGGTAGTGATGCCGAAGTTATCAACATAACGCAGTGCTACTGTGGCGTTTTTGTTTACCGCTTCTAAATCCGCTTCGTTAGCAAACTCTGCATGGCCTTCGCCGTGTGCCACTGCGATTGGCATACGAGAACCTTCCATGCCTGCCAGCATAATAGAATCGCTCTTCTGAACTTCTACCATGGCAACACGAGCTTCGAATTGCTCTGATTGGTTGCGCACAAAGTGTGGCCAGTGATCCGCACCCGGTATTAATTCGTGTAAGTTAGATAGCATCTGACAACCGTTACACACACCTAGTGCAAAGGTGTTTTCACGTTCGAAGAAGGCTTTGAATTGCTCACGTGCAATGTCGTTGAACAAAATTGATTTCGCCCAACCTTCACCCGCACCTAATACGTCACCGTAAGAGAAACCACCGCAAGCCACTAAACCGCGGAAGCCTTCTAGTGTGACGCGGCCACTTAATACGTCACTCATGTGAACGTCTTGTGTGGTGAAACCGGCTTTATCAAACGCGGCTGCCATTTCGATTTGGCCGTTCACACCTTGCTCACGCAAGATGGCCACCATTGGGCGCTCTGCTAAGCCTTTAGTGATGTCATCGTTAACATCAAAGGTTAGTTCAGCGTGCAAGCCCGGATCGTTTGCATCTAACAAGTTATCGTATTCTTGTTTTGCGCAGTCTGCGTTGTCACGCATTGCTTGGATTTCGTAAGAGGTACGCATCCATAAACGCTGTAAATCGATGCGGCTTTCGTTCAATAGAACTTCACCAGCAAAGCTAACGTTTACAGAATCTGTATCGTTAACCTGTGCAACTACCGCAGCACATTCACCTAGGCCAGCGGCTTCTAGTTTGGCGAATACTTCTTTGCTGTCGTCTTGACGCACTTGAATCACTGCACCTAGCTCTTCCGCGAATAATGCTGGAATCACTTGCGAGGCATCATCGATTAAATCATCAAGATCAATGTCTAAACCTACATGACCGGCAAAACCCATTTCAGTTAACGTGGCCCATAAGCCACCGTCTGAACGGTCGTGGTATGCAAGTAATTTATCTTCTTGGTTTAAACCTTGAATCACTTCGAAGAAGGCTTTTAGGTCTTGCGCTTGAACCACGTCAGGTACTTCATTACCCACTTGATCAAATACTTGTGTAAACGCAGACGCGCCTAAACGGTTTTGACCGCGACCTAAATCAATCAGGATTAAATCGGTATCTTCATCATCGGCGCGAAGTTGCGGCGTTAATGTTTTGCGCGCGTCTTCTACCGGAGCAAAACCTGTTACTACTAGAGACATTGGTGAAGTTACAGTTTTCTCTTCACCAGACTCTTCGCTCCATTTTGTCTTCATAGACATGGAGTCTTTACCAACTGGAATGGTTAGACCCAACTCTGGGCATAATTCCATACCAACCGCTTTAACGGTTTGATAAAGTTTTTCATCTTCACCCGGGTGGCCAGCAGCACACATCCAGTTAGCTGAAAGTTTAATGTTTTTAATGTCGCCAATGTTGGCTGCGGCAATATTGGTTAGTACTTCACCCACTGCCATACGACCAGAAGCAGGACCATTAATAATGGCACTTGGTGTACGCTCACCCATGGCCATGGCTTCGCCGTTGTAACCCTCATAAGAAGCTGTGGTTACGGCAACGTCTGCAACCGGCACCTGCCAAGGACCAACAAACTGGTCACGGGCCACAGTACCGGTAATAGAGCGGTCACCAATGGTGATCAAGAAACTTTTGCTTGCAACAGCAGGCAATTGTAAAACGCGCTGTGCGGCGTCTTTTAATTCAATGCCGTCTAAAGAAACAGCCGGTAGCTGTGCATGTTTGGTTTCAACACTACGGTGCATGCGCGGCGCTTTGCCTAATAAAACTTGCAGCGGCAAATCAACCGGGCTGTTTTCAAAATGACTATCAGTAACCGTTAAGTGTTCTTCTTCAGTGGCTTCACCGATTACGGCAAACGGGCAACGCTCACGTTCACATAGCTCTTCAAACTTGGCTAAGTTTTCAGGGGCAACCGATAACACATAACGCTCTTGAGATTCGTTACACCAAACCGCTAATGGGCTCATGCCTGGTTCGTCATTTGGTACGTTACGTAATTCGAACTTACCACCACGACCCGCATCGCTTACTAATTCAGGGAAGGCATTTGATAAACCGCCCGCACCCACATCGTGAATAAATACGATTGGGTTGTCGTCACCCATCTGCCAGCAGCGATCAATCACTTCCTGACAACGACGTTCCATTTCTGGGTTGCCGCGCTGTACCGATGCAAAATCTAAATCTTCGTTTGATTCACCGGTGTCAACCGATGATGCCGCGCTGCCGCCAAGACCAATTTGCATGGCAGGGCCACCCAAAACAATCAGCTTGCCGCCAACCGGAATTTCTTTTTTCTGTACGTGCTCTTCACGAATATTACCGTAACCACCGGCAATCATAATTGGTTTGTGGTAACCGCGTACTTCGCCGTCTGCTTCGCTTTCAAACGTACGGAAATAACCGCATAAGTTTGGACGACCAAATTCGTTGTTAAATGCCGCGCCGCCAATTGGGCCTTCAAGCATAATATCTAATGCAGACACGATGCGAGATGGTTTGCCGTAATTGCTTTCCCAAGGTTGCTCGTAACCAGGGATTTTCAAATCAGAAACCGTAAAACCAGTTAAACCTGCTTTTGGTTTAGAACCAATACCGGTGGCGCCTTCATCACGAATCTCACCACCAGAACCGGTTGCAGCACCCGAGAAAGGCGCAATGGCGGTTGGGTGGTTGTGAGTTTCAACTTTCATCAAGATGGCCATTTGCTCTTGATTGTAGTTGTACTGCTTGTCTTCAGGGTTCGGGAAAAAACGACCCGCTTCTGAACCACGAATAACAGACGCGTTATCTTTATAAGCGGATAAAATATTTTCGCTGTAACACTCGTAAGTGTTTTTAATCATTTGGAATAATGATTTATCTTGCGACTCGCCGTCGATGTCCCAGCTAGCGTTAAAGATTTTATGACGGCAATGCTCAGAGTTGGCTTGCGCAAACATCATTAGTTCGATGTCGTTAGGGTTACGGCCTAAGGTATTGTAGTTTTCTACAAGGTAATCAATTTCGTCTTCGGCTAACGCTAAACCTAATTCACTGTTGGCTTTAACCAATGCATCACGACCGCCAGTGATAATATCTACTTGCGACATTTCAGTGGGTTGTGCGTGAGAAAATAATGCTTCTGCTGAATCAAAGTCTGCTAAAACCGTTTCCACCATACGGTCATAAAGCGCTTCTTTTACTGCTTCTAAATCGGTTGCTCCTTCCACCCAGTATGCAACACCACGCTCGATGCGTTTAATGTTTGATAGACCACAGTTAATAGCAATATCTGTTGCTTTCGAGGACCAAGGGCTAATGGTGCCGATACGAGGCACCACCAATAACATCTCACCTGATGCGCTTTCTTTTTCAGCTTTTGGACCGTAGCGTAAAATTCGCTCAAGAACAGACTGCTCTTGATCTGACAAAGGTGCATTGAGTTCTGCAAAATGTACAAACTCGCCATATACCGATGTCACTTGTGGCTGAATCGATTGAAGCTTGCTTAATAGTTTTTCACGACGGAAAGCAGAAAGAGCAGGAGCAGCTGACAGTTTTAGCATTGCTGGATGGCCTACGAAAATGGTGAAAAATTGGAGCGCAAATTATACTTGAATCCCCTAAGCCAAACCAGCTCTCCATGGTGAATATCATTCACTTAAGCATTAAATATCGGTTATTTCTTAATAGTCTGTCAGCCACCATCCCTATATAACTAAAAGTTCTAAAAGTTCTACAACCAACAACCACGGGGTCTAGAGGGCATAAATGTGATTTCTGCCTCTTATTGTCTAACAATACAGTTTGGCCTTTTTTTAATCACATAATAAAATATGAACCAGATCACAGTTTTATGTGGCAGATAAAAGGGGAGGCAAGATGCAAGATACTCAAGTTTCTAAACGGCAATGGATCGCAAACGTCATCATGGCGCTTTGCTTAATCTGTGTTGTGCTGATTATTGCCCTTTCTTCTGGCAACAAACACGGCTACCAAGACGTCATTGAAAGCGGCACGCTTAAAATCATCACGCGAAACAGCCCAAGCACCTACTTCCAAGATCGAGACCAAGAATCTGGCTTTGAATACGAGTTGGCCCAACTTTTCGCCCAATACTTAGGCGTAAAGCTAGAAGTAGTGGTTGCGGACAGCCTAGACGACCTTATTTCAGAAGTTGAAACGGGTGCAGTGGCATTTGCAGCTGCCGGGCTGACCAAAACAGAACAGCGCGCTGAGCGTGTGCAGTTTGCAGACAGCTATATGGATGTCACTCACAAACTGGTTTACCGTCGTGATAAAAAGCGACCGAAAAGCCTTCAAGTATTATTAGATGGCACGCTTGTAGTGACAGCCCACTCAAGTCACGCGCAAAATTTAAAAGACATTCAACAGAACTTAATGCCTCAACTTAGCTGGATTGAGCGCGATGATGCAGAGGTATCAGAACTGGTTCTGATGGTAGAAAATGGTGAAATTGATTACACCATAGTGAACAGTAACGAATACGAAGCCCTTGCAGGGTTTTATCCAAACGTGGCCGCCGCTTTTGATATGGGTCATGCGCAAGAGTTAGCCTGGGCCTTTCCTAAGTACAGCGACCAAACCCTTATTAGCGAAGCCAGAAACTTTTTCCACTTAATGCGTGAATCAGGCTTATTATCACAATTAGAAGAACGCTACTACGGCCACTTAAATCAAATTGATAACGTTGGCACATTAACATTCTTACGCCAGGCCGATGAAAGACTTCACGAATACCAAGCCTTGTTTCAAAAATCAGCAGAACACAATGAGCTTGATTGGCGTTTACTGGCAGCCATTGGCTACCAAGAAAGCCACTGGAAACCCAAAGCAAAATCCCGTACCGGCGTACGTGGTTTAATGATGCTAACACGCAATACAGCGAAAGAAGTGGGTGTAACAAACCGCCTTGATCCTGTACAAAGCATCACTGGCGGCAGCGCGTACTTTGCCAAACTGAAAAAACGCTATAAACACATTCAAGAGCCTGACCGCACTTGGATTGCACTTGCAGCTTATAATGTTGGCGCAGGCCACGTCAGAGATGCTCAACGCATTACTGAAAAACAAGGTGCCGACCCAGAAAGATGGATGGACCTGAAAGAACGTCTACCGCTTTTATCACAGAAAAAGTGGTACAAAAACACACAATACGGCTATGCACGAGGCCAAGAGCCAGTGCACTATGTACAAAACATTCGTCGCTTTTATGACTTATTGGTTTGGAGAGAGCAGCCAGAGCCGACATACGACAGCTTAGGTGAAGGTTCGATATTCACAGCCAGTGCTTATAAAACCATTAAGCCCTTAACGTCTATTAATTAACATACGGGCTTAAATACAAGAGTTTGACCGCTTCATACCGACTTATATGTCGGTATTTTTTTGTCTGCTTGGTAAGGCGCTTGGAGTGAGGACTTTGTTTTTAGAGGGGTGACTTACAGGCATTTAATATCTGCATGAGCGTTCAAAGCGCTTCAGCCTTTCATTTACAACCTTGAAATCGTTACAAGCGTCCTCCAACACGGCAGACACTACCCCCATTAAAAAAGCTCAAGTACTTTCATGCCTGAACTTTTCAATGGCGAAAGATTAAAAAATCTTAATCAATCACCCTGCTTCAACGCTTTCTTTTCTTTCCTGCGGCGCTTAAAAAATGTCTGCATAACCAAGGTGCATTCCTCAGCCAAAACGCCAGACACCACTTCAATCGTATGGTTAAAATAATCCGACTCAAAAATATTTTGCTGACTAAAAGCCACACCTGCTTTTGGCTCAACCGCTCCAAAAATCACCCGCTTAATACGAGAATGTACCATGGCACCCGAGCACATTGTGCATGGCTCAATCGTCACATATAAGTCTGCATCGACCAGGCGATAATTTTTCACATAATTGCCAGCATCTCGCAATGCCATGATTTCTGCGTGAGCTGTCGGGTCGTGTGAACTAATGGGCTGATTAAAGCCCCGCCCGACAATTACCCCATCCAACACAACCACCGCACCCACTGGCACTTCATTCAACTGATCCGCTTTTAACGCCTCTTCTATGGCTTGCGCCATAAAATATTCATGGCTGTAACAGGGCTTATCCATCATTCTTCAGTTCGACGCCATCCCTTGGGTATCCAAGCTGGTCCAAAACTCATCGAACATTTTTGCGGTTAACTCTGGCACTTCTAACATGGGGGCATGTCCGATCTGAGGCAGAACATCCACTTGCACATTAGGCATATGCTTAAAGAATTTTTCGACACTGGATACGTGCAACACCCGATCTTGATCGCCCCATACTACATAAGTAGGCACTGTGATTTTTTCAAATGCATGAGTAAACCCACCAGAATACCTTGCGGTTTGCGCCTCTTTATATATATGCTCAAAAACTTGCTCATTCGCTTGCTGACGGGCCATTGCACGTCTTGCTAAAACATTCGCCGCTGGCCAAGGCATAAACGGCGGCTGATGCATGGCGTATTCAATTAACGTATCAAACCCATCCCTATCGGTGACAATTAATGGGTTTTTGTTACTTTTCTCCAATGCTTTTTCCACATCACTGGGTTCATCCCCATAAAACCCAACCGCATCTATTAAGCCCAAGCTCAATACTCGATGAGGGTTTCTGAACGTATAAAGGCCAGCAATACCGCCACCCATACTGTTACCAATCAGATGAAAACGCTTAAGACTCATAGCCTGTATAAAGCCAGCCAGCCTCAAGCTTTGCTTGTCGAAGCCATAATACGCATCAGTATCAAAGTATGATTCCCCATGGGCAGGTAAATCCGGGGCAATTACATGATAATTCTCTAAACTGCGCGCCATTCGTACCCAGTTATCTTTTTCTGCCGCAAAACCATGCAGCATCACAACCACAGGTTTGTTTTCACCGGCATTAGCCTCTAAATAGACCCAAGTTTCACCATTAACATCAATGCTCTTTTTTTCCATACCTGAAAGCGCACGCTCAACCCCCAATCCCATATTGAATAAAGAGTTTTCGATACTGGCGCAAGCTGTTAGCCATAAAATTAACGGCAATAAAATGAGTGTTTTCATAATTTTTATTATTAAAGGAATGAGTTGCTCACTTTATTACTTGGCTAGAGTTCACGCAAGTTAAGTAAATGTCTTTTTTGCAGCAAGCTGATACCGCGAGACTCTGTCAGCATTTATCGCCCACAGGGCGAGCGACTCCAAGGCTAACCCCTGTCCGATTTGACTCCTACTTATTAATTTGATTCTCACCTCCACCCATTTCCTTCAGGCATAAAAAAAACAGGCCCGTAGGCCTGTTTTTTGTAAAGCTCAATTAAACGTTTTGATTAACGCTTACCACTACGACGAAGCGCCGAAGTTGAGAAGTCACTGCGCTTAGCTTTGATGCCAAATTTAAGCGGGTTAGCTTCTTCGTTAAACAATTGAGCCATGTAACGACCTGAAGACAAGTCATAGTTAGTGTTACCGGCATACCATAAAGAATCCGTGTTCACGAACTGCATTGCATGACCTTCAGCTACACGCCATAAGTTACCACGAGCGTCGTAGTGATCAGCAATGGCAACCTGCCATGAATCTTCATCTAGATATAATTCACGCTTGCTATAAATGTGGCGAGAACCAGATTTAAGCGTCGCTTCAACGTGCCATACACGGTGTAACTCATAACGAGTGAAATCAGGGTTTATGTGATTTTCACCGATGATGTCTTTATATTTAGCAGACTGATCAGCAAGCTTGTATGAGTTATAAGGGATGTAAATCTCTTTTTTACCCACAAGTTTCCAGTTGTAACGATCAGGAGAGCCGTTATACATATCCACTTGGTCAGACGTACGCATGCCTTCAGTATTTGGGGCGTCATACGCTACCTGAGGAGCACGACGTACGCGACGCTGACCGGCATTATACTGCCAAGCCTTACGAGGCTCTTTTACTTGGTCAATTGTTTCATGAACAAGCAATACGTTACCGGTTAAACGAGCCGGAGCACGAGTAGCCGATGTGTAGTAGAAAAGAATGTTGTTATCGTCTTTTGCACTTGCGCCACCTTCAAGGTACTGAGGCGGAACAAATTTAGAACGAACAATCTCAGCTGTGTAGTTACCACCATTTTGCACTGGGATTAACGCGTAGTTTTGCTCAGAAGCACCGCCACGGAAACGCGTTACGTGATTCCAAATAGCCTCAACACCATTTTGTGGAATGGCAAATGGTACCGTTTCATCAAAGTTGATCAAACCGTTACCGCCTTGGATCAACTCAGCCGTTGTGGCA
>CAJXIT010000071.1 GCA_913054055.1 uncultured Thalassolituus sp. | reverse complement strand
CTGAATTAATATTTGATGTGCGTGGAGCGGGTAATCAATTATTAAAGAATTATTTAACCCCTTTTTATTCTGAACCTGTTGCCACAGTAACGGCTGCATCTGCCACTACCGGTTTACTGGTACCAGCACAGGTGTTAACGGTTACGGCGGATACTTCAAACGGTGTGACTTCATCACCTGATGTTAACAATCAATATACCTACACGTTTAACGCTTCTGATCACTTTGTGTTTAACCGTAATGGGAATAGCTTACGTAGCCCGTTTAATAATGATATCGCTTTAACCGTGACCAGTTTTATTGAGCCTGTTGATTCGGTGGATATTAATTCTTCTTCCACTATTTCGGGCTCAGGTGGTCCTATTTATTATGGTAGAGTTCGCATTGAAAATGCTTACGGCCCTGAAACCGAGCCGGTTCCTCAAATATTTAAGGCTGAGTATTTTGATGGCACAGCATTTACATTCAATCCTTTGGATAATGGCACTTCGTATGACCTTTCTAATGTTAATACGATAACGGTCACAGATACCGGTGATCCAGTTAATAACCTGACGAGTACGGATAGCGCCATAAGCGGTGCTATATCAGACACGGGTTTATTTTCTAGTGGGTTGTTTAATGCAAATTGGTCGGTTCCTTCGTCTAATCGTTATGGCTCGTATCATTTCTTGTATACCGCTGAAAATTGGCTGAAATATGATTGGAATGGTAGTGGTGACGAGGATCCCTCGGGTGTTGTCAATTTTGGTCAGTATAAAGGTAATGATCGCATCATTTACTGGAAAGAAATTAATCACTGATGATAAATAAATGTGTCATTTATCCTTCCCCAAATACTAGAAGGAAACGCTTTGGGTGAATATAAAGTAGATAAGCAAGGCCGCGTTTTATATTTTTATATGAGCGGCACCATGGATGCTGAAACTGCAAAAAATTATTATCTTGCAGTGAAACAGTTTTTACCTGAGTTTAAAACCGCTTGGGCTTCTTTAGTGGACCTTAATGATTGGGGGCTGCATATTCCTGAGGTAAAGGAACAAATGGCGGGCTTCCATAAGTGGATTGAAAAACACGGGCATGAGGTGGAAGTTTGTGTTATTGGAAAAAGCAAATTAAAAAGAATGGCAAGAGAAGAGTTATTGGAATCGTCAAATTCTTCATTAAACGTGGTCTACGTTGAGACATTAGATGAAGGTTGGCAGTGGTTAGAAGAGCATGGTTATTTGGCCGATGCTTAAAATATTACTTGCATGCTTAGCTAAAACTGGACGGGTGCATGAACACGTTTGAAACCGAGGATGGCGGTTATCACCTTGAAATGAAAGGGCGCACTATGGTGCTGACTATCAAAGGGGTAATGGATGTCGAAATTGCCTTAAGGTTGCTGCTTGAAGCGAGAGTACAACTCACCAATTTACCCCATGATCATTGGGCCTCATTAGTGGATTTAACAAATTGGGGACTGCATCCTCCTGAGATAGTTGAGTTTATTCGTGAATTTCAGGTATGGGCTGAAGAGAATGGCCAGTTAGCGGAAGCCGCTGTGATTAATAAAAGTGTGCTAAAAGAAATGGCGAGAAACGAGCTAGTAAAAGGTGTTAGAAAAACCGTTCATCAAGAGTACTTTGAAGATAAAGCAGGAGCCATAGAATGGCTCCGCATATTATCTTTGTATGAAGACTGATGGTTTATTTTCGTTTTTACGACTCTTCAGACAGCTCTTCTTGCGAATCTTCCATTCCCAATTCTTTGATTTTACGAGTTAAAGTATTGCGACCCCAGCCTAATAAAATTGACGCGTCTCTTCTGCGACCGGCAGTGTGTTTTAATGCCGTTTCGATCATGATGCGCTCAAAAATTGGAACCGCAGTATCCAGCACTGATTTTTTACCTTGCGCCAATTGCTGATCAGCCCAATTTTTTAATGCTTGTTCCCAGTTATTACTGGTGGTCATTTTTTCTTCTTGATTCAGAAGTTCTGGCGGTAAATCGTTAATGTGTACTTCACGGCCAGAAGCCATTACCGTAATCCAGCGGCAGGTGTTTTCTAGCTGACGAACGTTACCTGGCCATGGCAGTGTACATAGGTATTCTTCTGTATCGGATTTAAGAATTTTCGCTTCAACACCCAGCTCATCCGCCGCGCGATTTAAAAAGTGGTGCAATAAACGCGGCACATCTTCGCGACGTTCTGCCAAGGAAGGCAAGTGAATACGAATGACGTTTAAACGGTGAAATAAATCTTCACGGAACGAGCCAGCTTTCACTAAGTCTTCTAAGTCTTGGTGAGTGGCTGCAATAATTCGTACGTTTACTTTTACAGGCGTACTACCGCCCACACGGTAAAATTCTCCATCGGCTAACACTCGTAATAAGCGGGTTTGAGTATCCGCTGGCATATCACCGATTTCATCTAAAAATAATGTGCCGCCATCTGCTTGTTCAAAGCGACCTTGGCGTTTGCCTCCGGCCCCTGTAAACGAGCCCTTTTCGTGACCAAACAATTCTGATTCGATCAAATCTTTTGGAATGGCCGCCATGTTTAGCGCAACAAATGGGTGCTCGCTTCGAGGGCTATGTTTATGCAGTGCGTGGGCAACCAGTTCTTTACCCGTGCCGGACTCACCGTTAATTAATACGGTAATGTTACTATGGCTCAAGCGACCAATTGCGCGAAACACTTCTTGCATGGCAGGTGCTTCACCAATGATTTCGGTGTTTTGAAATTGCTCAGAAGGCTCTTCTAATGCCATAGAAGCATTTTCTTGTTTGTGATTAATGGCGCGCTTAATCAAGCTCACCGCTTCATCAACATCAAAGGGTTTTGGTAAATATTCAAACGCCCCTTTTTGGTAAGAGTTTACAGCGCTGTCTAAATCGCTGTGCGCGGTCATGATGATCACAGGAATATCCGGTTGCACATTATGAACTTGTTGTAATAGCTCTAAGCCATCAATACCGGGCATGCGCACATCACTGATGATGGCATCTGGTATTTCGCGATTAAGCGCGCTTAAAACACGGTCGCCATTTTCGAAGGATTGGCTTTCAATGTTTTCTTGCTCCAATGCCTTTTCTAAAACCCAGCGAATTGAACGGTCGTCGTCAATAATCCAAACTTTATTCATAGTCTTTCTCTACATTAATCTTTGGCCGTCATTTGAATTTCTTTCATGAAGTTCAAGCGGCAGGTAAATTGAAAACTGGGTTTGTCCGGGCTTGCTATCGCACTCTATGATGCCTTGGTGTTGGTTTACGATGGACTGAGCGATGGAAAGGCCAAGGCCTGTGCCCTCTGCACGGCCACTTACCATTGGGTAGAACAAGCTTTCGCGAATGTGATCAGGTATGCCTGGTCCATTATCTATAATGGATACATGCAGAACCAATCTATGCTTAGTATGGCCTATGGTAAATTGGCGAATGGTACGGGTTTGCAGTGTGATTTCCGGTGGAAAATTCGTTTGTCGTTCTGACATCAATGCCTGCATGGCATTACGTGTGATGTTTAAAACCACCTGAATCATTTGTTCTTTATCAGCGGCAAACTCTGGAATACTTGGGTCGTAATCACGACGAATTTTCACATTACTTTCTGATTCAGCAAGAATTAAGCTGCGTACTCTTTCTAGTACTTCATGGATATTGGTCTCTGCACGCTCAGGTAATTTATTAGGCCCAAGCATTTTATCCACTAGATTTCTTAACCTGTCCACTTCATCAATAATAATGTCGGTAAATTCTTTAAGTTCTGGATTGTCTAGCATGCGCTCTAGTAATTGTGCACTGCCTCGAATACCACCTAGAGGGTTTTTAATTTCGTGTGCCATACCTCGAACTAACGCTTGGGTAGTGGCTTGGGCGCTTATTAGATCTTCTTCTCGACTGATGCGAGTCAGTCTATCCCTGCCATGCATTTCAATGATAAGGCAAGGGGAGCTATCAAATTCTGCTGGGCTTACGCTGTAATCTAGAGAGCTCTTCTGAAGATTGGACAACTGAACAATGGCTTCACGTTTAGTGAATGAGCCTTCTTTTCTGATCGTGCGTTTGAAAGTATCTAAGCTTTCACTGGTATCGTTAAAATAGTTCTGAAATGGTTCACCTACACAACGACGACCACTTACTTGTAAAAAAGCTTCAGCCGCTGGATTTAAATAGCGCACAGTCAAGTTCTGGTCCACTACCAGTACTGCACTATCCAGATGATTGATGAGCTCTTTGTAAAAAACGAAGTCGGCCATATATGAAAAATTCCTTAGACATAGCCTTTATAGCAAGAAGCAAGCCAGTTGTTGAGCGCACTAAATTTGAGGTGAAAAGCCCTCTACGCCTGATTTTAAGGCGTTATTGCTGAGACAAAGTATAGCGCTTAATCAGGTGTTGCACCAATATGGTGCTGACGGTGTTATTGTCGTGCATTAGCGATTTAAGATTGAAGGTCTTTGCACATGAATGCGGCGTTTGGGGCTGCTGATCAGTAGCTTACCTTGGTGCTTTATTTTGGCTTGTACAAGGTGTGATCCGCGGAAGATATTATTAAGTTCGAAATATAATTGCGGGCCTTTTTGCACTTCTTTTCCATCTAGTAATAAGCTGACTTCATGTCCTGGTTGTAACGGAGGCTGAACGTGCAATTGAACACTGGCGTTACCTGCTTTGGAAGCCAGAATCATTTCGTCTTGCTTGGGTGTAAGGATGTTTAATAGGTTGTAGCCTGTGAATGCATTGGTGTCCTCTTTCGGGGGGACTTTCTCTTTTTCGGTTGGCTTCTCTTTCTTTTTGGTGGGCATAGTTTGTAGTTGAGGAAGCTCAGCTTTTTGCGCATTAGCGGGCGGTTCATCCCCGTACTCGCGACTGCCGTCAGCATTAATCCATGTGTAAACCTGGGCAGATACATTGCCGCATAGGGCCAGGCTAATGATTAAGAAGAGGACTGAAAGATGATTCATGGTTTGGCTCGTAGTCAATATATTCTTACCTTATCTCATATAGGCTTTTTAATCAGAGCAATTTTATCCAGTTGTGATTAGCCCCTTAAATATTGTATTAACTAAGCCATTCGTGACCATGAAAAGTTGTATTACATTTGCTTAAATTGCAGGCATATATGCACCGGCATCCATGCCTTTTTGCGCTATACCACCCATCCTTGGGCATAAAAAAAGGCCACCGAAGTGACCTTTCTTTTAATCAGTAGCTAACTTTGTAATTAAACAGAATAGTAAACATCGAATTCAACAGGGTTGTTGAGAGTTGTGTTCAACTTGCTTAAGTTACGGGCATAAAAAAGCCCGCCGAAGCGAGCTTTCTTTTAGATCAAACTAAGCCTGTGATTAAACAGAGTAGTAAAGATCGAACTCAACAGGGTGAGTAGTATGTTCAACTTGATATACGTCTTCCATCTTAAGTTCGATGTAAGCTTCAATCATGTCTTTAGTGAACACGTCACCTTGAGTTAGGAAGTCCATGTCAGCTTCTAGTTCACCTAGAGCTTCACGTAGGCTACCAGCTACCTGAGGGATAGCAGCTGCTTCTTCCGCTGGAAGATCGTAAAGATCTTTATCAGCAGCATCGCCAGGGTGGATCTTGTTCTTAACGCCGTCGATACCAGCCATAAGCATTGCAGCAAACGCTAGGTAAGGGTTAGCAGTTGGATCAGGGAAACGAGCTTCAACACGCTTACCTTTAGGAGATGCAACGTAAGGGATACGGATAGAAGCAGAACGGTTACGTGCAGAGTACGCAAGCATTACAGGCGCTTCGAAACCAGGGATCAGACGCTTGTAAGAGTTAGTTGAAGGGTTTGTGAACGCATTCAACGCTTTAGCGTGCTTGATGATACCGCCGATGTAGTAAAGAGCCGTTTCAGATAGACCAGCATAGCCGTCACCAGCGAACATGTTTTCGCCGTCTTTCCAGAAAGATTGGTGAACGTGCATACCAGAACCGTTATCACCAACAACTGGCTTAGGCATGAAAGTAGCCGTTTTGCCGTATGCGTGCGCTACGTTGTGAACAACGTATTTCATCATTTGAACTTCGTCAGCTTTCTTAACTAGAGTGTTGAATTTAACACCGATTTCGTTTTGGTTAGCTGTTGCTACTTCGTGGTGGTGTACTTCAACGTCAAGGCCGATGGCTTCCATTGTGTTACACATTGATGCACGGATGTCGTGAGAGCTGTCTACTGGTGGTACTGGGAAGTAACCGCCTTTAACGCGTGGACGGTGACCCATGTTGCCGCCTTCTAGGTTAGCAGCAGAGTTCCAAGCGCCTTCTTCAGAGTTAAGCTTGTAGAACGCACCAGACATGTCAGCGCCGAATTTAACGTCATCAAAGATGAAGAATTCTGGCTCAGGACCGAAGAATGCTGTGTCGCCAAGACCAGTAGACTTAAGGAACTCTTCAGCACGCTTAGCAACAGAACGTGGATCACGCTCGTAACCTTGCATAGTAGAAGGTTCGATGATGTCACAACGCAAGATTAGAGTTGCATCTTCAGTGAACGGGTCAAGGAATGCAGTTGTGTCGTCAGGCTGAAGAATCATGTCTGATTCGTTAATGCCTTTCCAGCCAGCGATAGAAGAACCATCGAACATTTGACCAGTTTCGAAGAACTCTTCGTCAACATAGCGAGCAGGGATAGAAACGTGCTGCTCTTTACCTTTTGTATCTGTGAAGCGTAAATCAACCCACTTCACGTCATTGTCTTTTATAAGCTTTAGAGTGTTCGCTGACATTCTATTCTCCAATATTGAGACGATTAATATTAATTAGTTTTATTGGTTGGCTCAGTTCTAAGCCTGCACATTCATGTACTGATCGAACTTAGAGCAAAACTCATGCCACCTGTATATCGGTGGGTTAGGCCAGTGTTTAGTGCTGAAACCGAGAGTATTGACTCAGTGCTATGCTCTAGAATGGGGCGCAAATAATAAAAGCGCACCCATGTGGTGCTTTAGCAGCTGAATATAGCTTAGACCAAGGGTGTAACGATTTAAAGCTTGCACATTATAGGTTCAACCGATGGGTTCTGATAGAGGAATCGTGCTCTCTATAAGTACATTTTTGAGATATATAGGGTTTTGATTAAAAAACAAACAAAAAGATAGGAAATTACAACGGTTTCCATAGCTTGTATGGCCTTACATGGCTATAATCTGCGCCTAATTTTTCAGGCCCGTCTTTATAGGACTTTTTTTATGATTGAGAATCTACGCAATATCGCCATTATTGCTCACGTTGACCACGGTAAAACTACCTTGGTTGATAAACTACTAGAGCAGTCTGGCACCCTTGATCGTAAAGAACTTGGTGGTGAGCGAGTAATGGACTCTAACGACCAAGAAAAAGAACGTGGTATTACCATTCTTGCAAAGAACACTGCAATTGAGTGGAACGACTACCGCATTAACATCATCGATACTCCTGGACACGCCGACTTCGGTGGTGAAGTGGAACGTGTTATGTCGATGGTAGATTCTGTACTACTGATCGTAGATGCGGTTGATGGCCCAATGCCTCAAACACGTTTCGTAACTCAAAAAGCATTCGCACGTGGCCTTAAGCCAATTGTTGTTATCAACAAGATCGACCGTCCAGGTTCTCGCCCAGACTGGGTAATGGATGAAGTTTTTGATCTGTTTGACCGTTTAGGCGCAACTGAAGAGCAATTAGACTTCCCTGTAATCTACGCTTCTGCCATCAATGGTATTGCTGGTGAAGATTACGAAGACATGTCTGAAGACATGACGCCATTACTACAAGCCATTGCTGATAACGTACCGGCTCCTCAGGTTGACCCTGAAGGGGATTTCCAAATGCAAATTTCATCACTTGATTATGATTCATTCAAGGGTGTTGTAGGTATTGGCCGTATTACTCGTGGTACCTTGAAAACCAATGCACAAGTAACGGTAATCGACGCAGAAGGCAATACTCGTAACGGTAAAGTTGCTGAAGTAAAAGGTTATCACGGTCTTCACCGTGTGGTGGTTGATGAGGCCACTGCGGGTGACATCGTATGTATTACAGGTATCGACAAGCTAAGCATCTCTGACACCTTATGTGTACCAACGAATGTTGAAGCACTGCCTGCTTTATCGGTTGATGAGCCAACCGTAAGCATGACGTTCCAAGTAAACGATTCTCCGTTTGCGGGCAAAGAAGGTAAGTTTGTAACAAGCCGTAATATTGCTGAGCGTTTAGAAAAAGAATTGATTCACAACGTAGCATTGCGCGTTGAACCAGGCGACAGCCCTGAGAAATTCCGTGTAAGTGGTCGTGGTGAGCTTCACCTTTCTGTATTGATCGAAACCATGCGTCGTGAAGGTTTTGAACTAGCCGTAGGTCGTCCTGAAGTTGTTCAGCGCGAAGTAGATGGCAAAATTGAAGAGCCATACGAAAACGTAGTAATTGACGTTGAAGAAGAGCACCAAGGTTCAATCATGTCTGAGATGGGTGACCGTCGCGCAGAAATGACAAACATGGTGCCAGACGGTAAAGGTCGTGTGCGTTTAGAATTTACCATGCCTGCACGTGGCTTGATCGGTTTCCGTGGCGACTTTATGACCATGACATCGGGTTCTGGTATTTTGACAAACGTTTTTGATCACTATGGTGAAGTAAAAGCGGGCCCTGTTGCAACGCGTCACAACGGCGTATTGGTATCCATGGTTGCGGGTAAAGTATTGGGCTATGCCCTATTTACTTTGCAAGAGCGTGGTCGCTTATTCGTCGTGCCTTCACAAGAAGTTTACGAAGGTCAAATCGTCGGTCTGCATTCCCGTGATAACGACTTAGTTGTGAACCCAACTAAAGCGAAGCAGCTAACTAACGTGCGTGCTTCAGGTACGGACGAAGCGATTAACTTGGTGCCGCCTGTTCAGCACACACTTGAACAAGCATTAGAATTCATCGAAGACGATGAGCTTGTAGAAGTAACGCCTGAAAGCATTCGTATCCGTAAGAAGCATCTTACTGAAAACGAACGTAAGCGTGCTAAAAACGCGAAAAACAAAGCTTAATTAATGGTTAAAGTCGGACGTCGGGTGACTGACGTCAGATGCTGTTATTAAGAATGAAGGCCCTAATGTGAAAACATTGGGGCTTTTTTGTTTGGTTCTTCAGGAAGGGCGCTTGCGTTACAATTCAATTAATATTTTTCATTCGGTGGCTCAAATATAAATGAAAGCTCTCATTCAGCGCGTTAAGCACGCAAGCGTCGAAATAGGTGGTGAAACGACAGGTCAAATTGATCATGGCATTTTAATTCTGTTAGGTGTTGAAAAAACCGATACCCCTGAGCTGGCGGATAGGTTACTTCAAAAGATTTTAAAGTATCGAATTTTTAACGATGCCGATGGCAAAATGAATTTGAATGTTAATCAAGTGGAAGGCAGCTTGCTGGTGGTGTCGCAGTTCACTCTGGTCGCCGATACGCAAAAAGGGACGCGTCCGGGTTTTTCGAAAGGCGCATCACCTCAATTAGGCGAAGAGCTGTATGATTATTTTTGTGAAAAAAGTGCAAAAGAAATTCACATTCAAACCGGGCAGGTTGGTGCGGATATGCAGGTGAGTTTATTAAACGATGGGCCAGTTACTTTTATGTTGGAAGTTTAACAAAAAAAGCCTCAATGTTTTTCCATTGAGGCTTTTAGCTGGTTCTTAATTGTCAGAGCCTATGATTCAAAATAGCTGCTCTGGGGAGTAATCTTCTTCGCTTTCACCTTCACTGCCCTCTGAGTCGTAGCTATTACTAAAAGTGGGGGCTTCTTCCATTTGCTTGGGTACATTTTCTACTCGGAAGGTTTCAAAAATTGCATTTGGTTGGCCAGGATAGGCTCGGTTACCTGTTTCAGGGTCGATGCGAACACTTACTAGTCCGTCTGGGCGTTTCAATGGGGCGTCTTCCATATTATCTAACGCTGTTTTCATGTAATCCACCCATATTGGTAATGCGGTATTGCTGCCAAATGCGCTTCTGCCTAGCGTTCTTGGGCTATCAAACCCTACCCAAACATTGGCCACTAAATTATTGTTGTAACCAGAGAACCAGGCGTCTTTTTGATCGTTTGTGGTACCGGTTTTACCTGCAAGGTCGGTTCTATTTAATGCCAGCGCACGCTTACCTGTTCCTCGTTTAATTACGTCTTGAAGCATGGTGTACATGAGATAGTTTACGCGACTGTCCATGACTTTAGGGGCAAGAGGAGGGTATTGGGCAATGTACTCCTCAAGCGAGAGAGGTTGTTCGCTTTCTTCTTCGCTAAAGATGTTTGGGTTTAAAGATTCTACTTGGCTCGGCTCTGTAGATAATTCGTTACTTGGTGTTTGAGCGTCTAAATTAGCCAGGCGTTCTTTGTGTTCTTGAATGCTGGTTAGGCAAGGTTCGCAAATCAATTCGGTTTGGTGTTCATATAGTGTATTACCATCACTGTCTTCTATGGTTTGAATAAAATGTGGTGTGACTCGATAGCCGCCATTTGCTAATGCATTGTATGCACTGGCCATTTCATAGGGAGTGAGTCCTGAGCTACCTAAAGCGAGAGATAGGTCTCGATTAAGTTTATTTCGTGGTAAGCCAATATTTGATATGTAGCGAATGGTGCGGCCAATACCAGTTCGGCTTAATAATCGAATGGATACTAGGTTGCGTGACTTATATAAGGCTTGGCGTAAGCGGGTGGGGCCGAAAAACTTACCACTGTAGTTTTCTGGTCGCCAAATGGCTTCAAGGCTGTCGTCTTCAAATACGACTGGAGCATCGTTCATAATAGATGCAGGAGTAAAGCCGGATTCTAAGCCTGAGCTGTATACAAAGGGTTTGAAGCTGGAGCCTGGTTGACGGTCTGCTTGAATAGAGCGGTTATATTTACTGCGATTGTAGTCATAGCCGCCAACCAGTGCTTTGAGTGCGCCATTAGATGGATCGAAAGATACAAGGGATGATTGCGCTTCGGGTTCTTGCGCTAGCCAATATCCATCTTCGACGCTTTGCACCAAAACTTGTTGGCCGATTGAGAACAGTTGATCGGCAGTGGTAATTTCAGGGCCTAGTTCATTGACGTTGATATAGGTTCTGGCCCATTTGTAATGGGCAATAGGCATGGTTATACGAGTTCTATCTTTAAGGGCCAATTCGACGCTTTGGTCTTCTTTATTTATACCGATGACAATTGCCCATTGCAGGTCTCCAGGTGTTGATGAGTTAGCAATGGAGGTTAACCATGTGCTGAGGTTGAGTTCATCAGGCGCAGGCGGCAAGTCAATGTGCTGATCCTGCCTAGGAAGTGGGTCTCCCTCGGACCAAAGTTCAGGCTTTAGAAATACTTCTACTTCTTGTTGTTCCGCTAATACAAGCGGCGGCAATAGATTAAAAGACTGGCGCAAACCGTGTTTTCGATCGTAGTTGTGTAAACCATTGCGGATAGAGGCTTGGGCTGCGATTTGTAGCTTGCTATCTATGGAGGTGGTGACTCGATAGCCTCGTGTGTATAAATCAGTAGGGTATTGTTTTAATAACTCGCTACGTACCATTTCTGCAATATAAGGGGCTTCAATTTCAGTGGATAAGCCGTGGTATTTTGCACTTACGGCTTCGCTGCCTGCAGAATCGAATTCTTCTTGAGTGATGTAGCCGGCAGTAAACATGCGGGCCAATACATAGTTACGTCTGAAGCGTGCTCTCTCCGGGTTGTTGATTGGGTTTGCAGCACTTGGCGCCTGAGGCAGGCCTGCAATCATGGCGAGCTGTGCAAGATTAAGATCCTTAATGGATTTCCCATAATAAACTTGGGCAGCGGACTCTACACCGTATGCGCGTTTACCAAGGTATACCTTGTTAACATATAGAGACAGTATTTCGTTTTTGCTTAATTCTTGCTC
>CAJXIT010000070.1 GCA_913054055.1 uncultured Thalassolituus sp. | reverse complement strand
CCGGTGGCGTATACGATGAAAATAAACCCATTTTTTTCATCGTATTCATGGTTACCATCTGCCAATGCCTGAAGGGTTGCTTCAGTGGCTACGTTCACACCACTTTGCTCATTAGAAGCCAAGCCTTTTGTATTGGCATACTTTTTACGCAAACTCGACACATCCCCAATCTTTGGATGGCCTTCAAACGCTTGTAAATAATCCGCCTCATTGCAATTCGCCCACACATCCAGTGCCGCTTGCTGAGCTGCACCCACATCAGAAAATGGACGAGCATCTACCATGCCTTTAATCCAGCTTTCCGATGTGCAGCAAGTTCCAAATGCCGTAGTGGCATCCTCATCGCTTAATGCATTTAATGCTTCTAGTGTCATAGTGGCAGCAACAGACATAATTATTTACCTGCAACGTCTTTGTTAGGAAAACCAATCACACGTAAACGGCTAATACCGCCGTCTGGAAACATATTTAATCGCACGTGTGTAAATTCTTCATCGCCCGTTTTTACTTCATCTTTATAAAAGTGCTCTGAATCCGCTGTCAGTTTTTGACGGTCAATCACATCCACCCAATTTGAATCTTCAGTTGGGGTTTCACCTTCAGCCAATTTAATGGCTTGCAATGAAAAAGACTCTGGGAAGTTACCTTTAAAGTGAGCGGTATCCACCACCACTTTTTTGATGTTACCTAATACACCTAATTTCAAAATGGCCCAGTCACATACACGACCGCCGCGGCGACGTTTGGTTTCCCAGCCATCACCCATGTTCGCGCCACGGTTAGGCATCACTAGGTTTTCAGGGTTACTGAAAAACATATCAGATGCTTCAAGGGGACGACCACCATTTTTAACATACGCCAGATCCACAGGTTCACCCGGTAGGAACCAATCCCAGTTAATCACAGGCTCACCATAAACACGCAAACGGGCTACACCGCCATCAGGGAAAATATTCAAGCGTAAGTGAGTGAAAGCATCGTTGCTTTCAATATCAAAAAAGTTATCACTGTCTGGTTGAACTTCTGATAATGATAATACGTCAACCCATTTTGTTACGGCGCTTGGCGCATCCGCAGATACACAGCCTTCAACGGATACTTTTTGCGGCGCGTTACCGGCAAAGTGTGTTGTGCAAACGTTCATGCCATGAATAATACCTTTTGCACCCAGTTTAATCACACACCAGTCATGACCTTTCACACGCTTGCGACGAGACTCCCAACCGTCCATCCATTGACCACGGTCTGTAAATTTACCGGCAATGAATACTGGCGCTGCCGGCTTTAAAAGATTTTCCATCTCGGCAAAAAAATCGTCACTGCATTCTAATGCTTGCCCACCTAAACGGGCAGCAGCCAAATCAATCCAAGTTTTATAAGGGTGTTGTTCTTGCTTATGCATAGTGTTTCATCTTAATAAAAATTTAATGTCAGTATGGATTCAAGCTCATAATAAGCTTGTCCATGCTATGTATTTTTTTCTACGTGCAGATCTGTGGCAGCCAATTCTGTTTTGATGGATTTCCAGCTGACGCCTTGGCGCAAAGGCTTGGCTTTGCCATCATCCAAGTGCTTAATTAATTGTGCCGACATGGACACAGCCACTTGCATGGGCAATTTACCCGGTATATCCAATTCACCCACCGGGCAAATCATGTTTGAAATTTGCGTTTCACTGAAACCTTTATGCTGCAAGCGCATTTGAAAACGCTGAGCCTTTGTATCTGAACCAATACAACCCACAAAGCTCAAATCATTTCTTTTTAGTGCGGCCTCTACCAATTCATAATCTAACTGGTGGTTGTGAGTTAGCACCAAAATCTGGCTATTGGCCGGTAACGTTTTGATAATATCCACTGGGTGCGCCATTAAATGTACATGCACATTTGACGGAATATTGGTTTCCTCTGGAAACATATTTTCACGGTTATCAACCCAATTAACTTTACCGGGTAAATCTCCTAGTATTTTGATTAACGACTTTGCCACATGACCGGCACCAAATACCGTTAGGTGCATGCCTTGCTGTACAAAACTTTCAAATAATACCGTCACACTGCCACCGCAGCACTGACCCAAACTGGCTCCTAATGGAAAATGTTCAATGTTGTTTCCCGCTTCATTGCTCGCAATCCGTTCACGGGCTTTTTCTATTACTTTAAATTCTAAGTGGCCGCCACCCAAGGTATCAAACGCATGATTTGCCGTAATCACCATTTTACTGCCTTGATCACGGGGAATAGACCCTGCCGCCCCTAAAACAGTAGCAATCACATACGCTTCACCTGATTGCTCGCAATGTTGAACAGCATCAAACCATTTAGAAAATTTCATTGGCACACCCTGTTAGCTATTTGCTTTGCAATAGTTGACCGCATCTAACACACGCTCAGGCGTAGCCGGTGTATTCATGGGTGGATTCACTTTGTAATCCGATACACTGGCCGCGGCATCACGTAAAGCCAACCATGCGCTGATGCCATGCATCAATGGTGGCTCACCGACTGCCTTAGAGTTGTAGATGGTTTCTTCAGCATTTTTACGGTTAAACAATTTAGTATTAAATACATTGGGCATGTCTGCCGCCGTTGGAATTTTATAAGTGGCCGGTCCGTT
Source organism: uncultured Thalassolituus sp. (assembly GCA_913054055.1). Lineage (GTDB taxonomy): Bacteria > Pseudomonadota > Gammaproteobacteria > Pseudomonadales > Oceanobacteraceae > Bermanella. The sequence continues at coordinate 9,396 of CAJXIT010000070.1, read as the reverse complement.
AGAAATCACTCGGCCTTTATCATCCCAGTTTAATTCTTCAGTGGTCATCCAACCCATGCCTTGCACGTACGCCCCTTCTATCTGACCAATGTCGATGGCCGGGTTCAAAGAGTGTCCTGCATCATGCAAAATATCTGCACGTAACATATCGTACTCACCGGTTAACGTATCTATTTCAACTTCGGTACAGGCTGCACCGGTTGCATAGTAGAAAAACGGGCGGCCACTGGCTTTAGCTCGATCGTAATAAATTTTTGGCGTGGCGTAATAACCCGTGGCAGAAAGTGAAGTGCGCCCCATGTAAGCTTGCTCAACATACGGGCCAAACCCTATCCAAAGTTCATCGCCTTCCATGCCATCATGGTTTTGAGTGGCACCTACTAATACAACGTGATTATTTTCAAAGCGTACTTCAGTGGCCCCATAATGGCGCTTACCAAAATCGTCTAATCGTTCTTTTAATTTGATGCAGGCATTTTGTGCCGCTTTGCCGTTTAAGTCGGTACCAGATGATGCCGCGGTTGGCGAAGTGTTGGGGACTTTTTCAGTATTGGTGGCACTGACTTTCACCATGTCTAAATCCACTTGGAATTCGTTGGCAACCACTTGCGCCACTTTAGTGAATAAACCTTGACCCATTTCTGTGCCGCCATAATTTAAATGAATACTGCCGTCGGTATAAATATTAACAAGCGCACCGGCTTGGTTTAAGTGAGAAACCGTAAACGAATTACCAAACTTAACCGGCGTGAGTGCCATGCCGCGTTTTTTGTATTTGTTCGCGGTATTAAATGCCGTAATCGCTTCACGGCGTTTTCGGTATTCACAATCATCTGCCAGTTGAGTGATTAACTCATGCATGTGATAGTCTTCGATGGTTTGACCATAGTGAGTCACGTCACCATCTTTGTATAAGTTTTCTAAGCGCACATCTAACGGATCACGACCCACTGCACGGGCCACGTTATCCAAAATGTATTCAGAAATGGCCACACCTTGCGGGCCACCAAAACCACGAAACGCAGTATTTGAAACCGTATGGGTTTTAGCTCTGTGCCCAACAACACGAGCCGCTGGAAAGTTATATGCGTTATCGGAATGGAACATGGCACGGTCAACAATGGCATCGGTTAAGTCAGGGCTATAACCTGCCATGCCTGCCACCATAATATCGGCACCTAATAATTTACCTTGATCATCATAGCCAACCGTAAATTCATTATAAAAATCGTGACGCTTACCTGTGGTTACCATATCGTCTTGGCGAGCAATACGGGCCTTCACTGGGCGACCCGTCATGTGGGCCATCAATGACGCCATGCATGCAAACGGTGCTGCTTGCGTTTCTTTACCACCAAAGCCACCGCCCATGCGGCGCACTTGTACCTGCACATGGTTAATAGGCAAGTCTAATACTTCGGCAATTAATTTTTGAACTTCAGTGGGGTGTTGGCTAGAGGTATACACTTGCATGCCACCATCTTCTTGTGGCCACACATAACTGACTTGGCCTTCTAAATAAAAGTGCTCTTGGCCTTTTACATATAAGTCGCCGGATAAAGTATTCGGCGCATTTTCTAGGGCGGCTTTGTAATCCCCTTTATTTTGCTCGTGGGTTGGACGAACAAAGTGCGCTTGCTTTAATGCCTCTTGAATGGTCAATACCGCAGGCAACTCTTCGTATTCAACCTTGGCCAATTTAGCCGCCATTTTGGCTTGCTCAAAAGTATCCGCTCCCACAGCAAATAGTGGTTGGCCTACATACTGAACAAGGTCATCTGCGAACAATACATCTCCAGGAAAAACTGGACCAATGTCCACTTGCCCAGGTACGTCATCAACCGTCACCACACTGCGCACACCCGGTGCCGATTTTACTGCCGATAAATCCATGCTTTTGATTTTTGCATGGGCCTTTTCGCTTAAGCCCATTGCTAAATGCAAGGTGCCTGGTAACACAGGCATATCATCAATATATATCGCTTCGCCGGTCACATGTTGCAAGGCACTATCATGGGTAGCACTTTTTCCGCTTTTGCCTTTAACGGGGCGCTTACGACGAACGTCATAGGCATCCATTTTTGACGACATATAAGTACTCATTATGCATGCCCTCCTTGTGTTAAAGACTCAGGTTCAAAAATTTCTAACCCTGTTTTGATAATCAAATTACTGGCGACGTTTAATCGATATTCAGCGGTGGCACGAACATCTTTCATTGGCGAATAATCGTTTTGAATGTGTTCAGCAGCATGCTCAAAACTGGATAATTCAAACGGTTTACCCATTAAATCTTTTTCAGTATTAACAGCCCTTAACGGCGTGGCAGCCATGCCGCCAAACGCAATACGCGCATCCGTTATGTTTGACCCATCGTGCTCAATACGCACCCCGGCTAATACCGCTGAAATATCATCTTCTTTGCGCTTGCTCACTTTAAACACATGCAAGCTTTGCTGCGCCGTTAATTTAGGCACAATGATCTGGCGCAAATATTCACCTTTTTGTAAATCCGTAACCTTATATCCTTTAAAAAAGTCATCTAATGCCACTTCACGCTTGCCATTAATAGAGGCTAATTCAACCCGTGCGTTCAACGCTAAAAAGACAGGGGGGGTATCACCAATCGGAGAGGCATTGGCAACATTGCCACCTAACGTACCCAAATTGCGAATCTGCCTTGCTGCAATGCGCTGAATTAACTGGGCAAACGCAGGAAACTGTTTGGCTAAATGTGCCTCAGCATCGCTGTAGGTGACCATGGCGCCAAAAGAAATATCATCATCCGTTTCTGTCACCTTGGTCAAGGAAGCTAACTTATGCAGACTGATGATCACATCAAACCGCTTAAATTGCTGAGTCAGCTCTAAACCTAAATCCGTTCCACCTGCCCATAATGTGGCATCTGGATAATCTTTTAATAACTGAGATAACTGCCCTTCTGTTTCAGGAATAAATAAATGTTTACCTGCTTGTGATACCGCAGCTTGTTCTAGCGAATTTGGTGCACAAGGATCAAATTGCACCACCCCTGTACTGCTAGCAGGTGAGTCTTGACTAGGGGCTGGATAAGCATTCATGGCTTTTGCTGCATCAATGATTGGACGATAACCCGTGCATCGACACAGGTTACCGGATAATGCCTCGTGAATTTCCTCATCCGTGGCCTGTGCCCCACCCTTGTTGTGATACAGGGCAGCTAATGAAGCCACAATACCAGGGGTACAAAAACCACACTGCGCACCATGATAATCAACCATGGCTTGCTGCACAGGATGTAAGTGATCACCAACTTTTAACGCCTCTACGGTGAATATTGTTTTCCCATCCAGACTGCCTAATAAAGCAATACAGGCATTAATGGCTTGAAATCTTAATTGGCCTTGCTGGGCTTCTTCAGCCACTAATATAGAACAAGCACCACAGTCTCCACCGGCACACCCTTCCTTTGTTGCACTATGCATCGAAACGGTGCGCAAATACCTCAAAATGGTCATGTTTGGGTCAATATCAGTCACTTGGACGGTTTGACCATTTAATGAAAACTGAATCACATTTACCTCTGGCTTTCGCTTATATATTCGCTGAATTCGCACATCACAATGCATTTAGCGTCTGAATCACCGCTAAATATAGGCGATTATCTTGAGTTGCGTCATTTTCTGACCATTCGGTCAGGAAATCAAGCTTTTAACTTTTTCCTGTGCATATATTTATTGGCAAGCAAGTTGCAATCCAATCCTGACCAATTGGTTAATATTTTTTAGATTAGGTAATTTAAACTGTCATGACTCGCTTATCTTTACAAGGGATTTGGAAACGATACCCAGGATGTATCGCCAACCAGGACATTCATATGAATGTGCCATCGGGAGAAATCCATGCGTTATTAGGTGAGAACGGTGCAGGTAAAAGTACATTAATGAAAATCATCTATGGCGTGGTTAAACCCGACCAAGGGGATTTTTACTGGGAAGGACAGCCGATTAAGGTAAGCGGCCCTTCTCACGCACGAGATTTAGGCATTGGCATGGTTTTCCAGCACTTCTCACTGTTTGAAACACTCACGGTTGCAGAAAACATCTCTTTAAGCCTGCCTAAAGAAATGAGTAGCGATAAAGCAGCCTTTAACCAACGTATCCGTGATGTCTCTCATCATTACGGCATGGAGCTTGATCCAGAGCGTTACGTTCACTCCCTTAGTGTAGGTGAGCAACAGCGAATTGAAATTGTTCGTTGCTTGCTACAAGACATCAAATTGCTGATTTTAGATGAACCCACCAGTGTGCTAACGCCGCAAGAAGTAAAAAGTCTGTTTAAGACGTTAAAGCAGTTGTCGACCGAAGGCTGCTCCATTCTGTTTATTTCTCACAAGCTGGATGAGGTCACTGAAATTTGTCATGCGGCGACCATATTAAGAAATGGCCAAGTGACAGGCACGTGTGACCCCCAGTTGGTTTCCAGTGCCGACATTGCTCGTATGATGGTGGGCAAAGACACTCCTCTGACTGAAAACTATGAAAAAAGTGAAGGCACACACACAGTACTCAACATTCAAAACTTAAATTTTTTAAGCGACGACCCTTTCGCTTGCTCGATCAAAGGATTAAATCTAAAGGCAAAAAGCAGCGAGATAATCGGCATTGCCGGTGTAGCAGGTAATGGCCAAGACGAATTAATGCGTCTTCTTAGTGGTGAGGCCACCAGTGATCAAACCACCTTAACATTACTTGATACCGACATTTCTAAAATGAATCCAAGCCAACGTCGAAAATTAGGCTTTGCTTTTGTGCCTGAAGAACGCCTAGGTAGAGGTGCCGTGCCTGACATGCCGTTATCCGATAACGCTCTACTAACAGCCAGCCATAAAGATTTAATATCCAATGGTTGGATCAATAAAAATAAAGTCACCGAGTTTGCTAATAACATTATCCAAAAATACAAAGTGAAATGTTCAGGGTTAGATGCGCAAGCGAAAAGCTTATCAGGTGGCAACTTACAAAAATTTATTCTCGGCCGGGAAATTGAACAAAAACCAAATTTACTGGTGTGTTCTCACCCTACGTGGGGAGTGGATATTGGCGCCGCCATTTTAATTCGTCACGAACTCATTAAGTTACGCGATCAAGGTGCCGCCATCATCGTTGTCAGTGAAGACATTGATGAACTGTATCAAATCAGTGATCGCATCTGCGCCATTTGTCAGGGTGAATTAAGCCCAATTAAAGACACGCAAGATGTGAGTATTGAAACACTGGGCCAATGGATGGCCGGTAAATTCACCGCCACTCAATCCGACACTCTAGGAGCCGATTATGCATAGCTCCCTAAATGCAATATTAGAAACGCTTTTTCCATTTAAAATAGAAAAGCGTCCAAGCGACTCAAAATTGATGTCGTACTTATCCCCATTAATTGCCATCAGTCTAACGTTAATATCTGGTTGGCTTTTATTCATAGCATTAGGCGTGGACCCTTTTACTGCTCTTTATACTTTTTTTATTTTACCCATTAGTGATTTTTATGGCTGGACCGAATTAGGAATAAAAGTCGCCCCCTTATTACTGTGTGCAATGGGCCTCTCGTTATGTTTTAAAGCTAAAATTTGGAACATAGGTGCAGAGGGGCAATTTATTATGGGTGCCTTAGGTGGCGGCGCCATGGCTCTGGCTTTTTTAGAATCGGAATCCTCTTGGGTGCTGGTCCCAATATTAATGGCAGGCATACTGTCAGGTTTGGCTTGGTCGGCCATCGCTGCACTGCTAAAAACCCATTTCAAAGCCAACGAAATACTCACAACCATCATGCTGAATTACATTGCATTAAATGCATTACTGTATTGTGTGCATGGCCCTTTAAAAGACCCTGAAGGTTTTAACTTTCCTCAGTCAGCTTTGTTTGGCGACGCCTCTTTACTGCCATTATTGCATGATGATTATCGTCTTAATATTTCATTATTGTTTGGACTGCTTGCTTTAACCGCCATTTGGACACTGATGAGTCGAAGCTGGATTGGCTATCAAATCAATGTACTTGGCGAAGATGCCGCAGCTGCAAAATATGCCGGCTTTAAAGAAAAAACGTTAAGCTGGTTTGCACTTTTAACCTGTGGCGCACTGGCAGGATTAGCGGGCGTATCCGAAGCCACAGGGCCAGTTGGGCAACTGGTTCCACAAATTTCACCTGGATATGGCTACGCCGCCATCATCGTTGTGTTTTTAGGTCGCATGCACCCTGTGGGAATTTTATTAGCCAGTATGTTACTTGGCCTCACTTATATGGGCGGCGAAATGGTTCAAATGGAAATGACCCTGCCAAAATCTTTAACCGGATTATTCCAAGGCATGTTGTTATTTTTCTTACTCGCCTCCGACCTATTAATCAGTTATCGCATCATTCGCATTAAAAAAACCGCAATGCCTAGCGACCCAACTCACGCCGTATCGCAAGGATAAACTCATGGATATCGAATTATTAACCAATATTTTATACGCCACCATTCGTACCGGCACCCCACTAATTTTAGTGGCGCTGGGTGAAATGGTGTGTGAAAAATCTGGGGTCTTAAACCTAGGTCAAGAAGGCATGATGTTAATGGGTGCCGTAGTGGGTTTTATGGCCGCCATCACCACAGGTAATTTATATGTGGCTGTTTTGGTTTCTATTTTTGCAGGCATGTTCATGGCTAGCTTGTTTGGGTTTTTATCCATTTCACTGGTTTCAAACCAAGTTGCCACAGGATTAGCGCTCACCATTTTTGGTGGCGGACTGAGTGCTTTTTTAGGGGCTTCTTATGTGGGGGTTGGCATTGATGGCATTCAACCGTTAAACATTCCACTGCTAAGTGATATTCCCGTTATCGGAAAAATTTTATTCCAACAAGACCCACTGGTCTACCTATCGTTCGCCCTGTTTGCCTTGGTTTACTGGGTATTCAAAAGCACACGTTTAGGACTGAACATTCGCGCGGTTGGGGAAAACCCAGAAGCGGCTAACGCCACAGGCATAAACGTTCACGGGATCCGATATTTATGCGTGATCTTTGGTGGCGCCATGGCTGGATTAGCCGGTGGCTATTTATCTCTTGCATACACACCACTATGGAGCGAAGGCATGACCGCCGGTAAAGGCTGGATTGCATTATCTCTGGTGGTGTTCGCAAGCTGGAAAGCTGAACGCATCATGTTAGGTGCGTATTTATTTGGTGCCGCAAGCATCATGCATTTAATTTTACAAGGCACGCGTTTTGAAGTCGCACCTAACCTATTGGCCATGTTGCCATACGTGGCCACCATTTTTGTTTTAGTTTTACTATCCAGTAATCACGCTAAAACCAAACTGAACACACCTATGTCGTTAGGTGTTCCTTATCGACCTCAGCTTTAACATGCTGAGCTAAATAACAACTTAAGCAATATTCAATTTAATAAAATGCACTTCGGGGAGAAGACATGAAATTCGTTAAAACTTTATTTACGGCATCAGCCTTAGCGGCCGCCATTACAGGTTGCTCAGACACATCGGTGGAAGATGCGCCAGCTGCCGCTCAAGTGGCGCCAAGTGACGCTGTCAAAGTTGGCTTTGTTTACGTCAGTCCAACTGGCGATGCTGGTTGGACCCATAGTCACGACCAAGCACGAAAGTACGTTGAGTCACAACTGGGCGACAAAGTTGAAACCACTTATGTGGAAAGCGTACCAGAAGGGGCAGACGCTGAACGTGTCATTCAAAATATGGCCAGCAATGGGCACAACCTAATTTTCACCACCTCTTTTGGTTATATGAACCCCACTTTAAAAGTTGCAAAAAAGTTTCCAAATGTAAAGTTTGAACACGCTTCAGGTTATAAACAAGCTGACAATATGGGATCGTATTTTGCTCGTCCTTATCAAGCCCGTTATTTAAGCGGTTTGATTGCTGGCAGCATGACTAAATCCGATGTGATTGGCTATGTGGCGGCTTTCCCTATCCCTGAAGTGGTACGTGGCATTAATGCGTTTACCAAAGGCGTGCAAGAAGTTAATCCTAATGCAAAAGTAAAAGTAGTTTGGGTGTCAACTTGGTTTGACCCAGCGAAAGAACGTGAAGCCGCTGAAACCCTGATTTTACAAAATGCAGACATATTAACTCAACATACCGACAGCGCCGCAGTGATTCAAACTGCCGAAGCCAAAGGTATTTATGCCATTGGTTATCATTCAGACATGTCTGAATACGGTAAAAAAGCACACCTAACGTCTGCTGTTCATAACTGGGGGCCACTATACCTAGAAAAAGTGAAAGCCGTGATGGAAGGTAACTGGAAGAAAGAAAACCTATGGATTGGTATTGCCGAAGGCGCCACCGATTTAGCACCGATAAGCGATGCCGTACCGGCAGACGTAAAAGCGCTTGTTGCCAAGAAAAAGGCGGCTTTAAAAGCGGGAACCATGCGCGTATTTGACGGACCGGTCAAAGATCAATCTGGTGCGGTAAAAGTTGCCAAAGACTCAACTATGTCTGATGGCGACTTATCCGGATTTAACTGGTATGTAGAAGGTGTAGCGGGCAAGCTTCCTAAATCATAATCATTATTACAAACAGTTTTTGGTATTAATCATGTTTAAAAATGCCAAAAACTGTCCAATAAGTTAACTTTTTTAAACTTAAGTAGTGCAATTAAAATTCGAATAATTTAGTCTTATTTGGTTGCAAAATATCAAAGCCGAAAGGCTCGGGAGAAAAAAATGAAAAAAACTCTATTAACGCTAGCAGCCGCTTCTGCACTTTCAGTATCAGCACAAGCAGAACAGTTTTGGGCAGACAACAGTGTTTCTGTTCTTTATGGTTCAAGTTATGAAGAGCCCTTCGAAGCAGCTGGAACTGACACATACTCAACCATTACTTTAGAGCATGTATCAGGTCATAGCTGGGGTGGTTTATTCTACTTTGTTGATCGCCATAGTGGCTCAGGTTTTACTGACACATATATTGAAGTAAGCCCTACATATACTCTAGCTAAAATGGAAGGAACAATCACATCCGTTAGCGCTGCTTATACACTTGAAAGCGGCAGCGGTTTTGATAACCACCTATTCGGTGCATCAGTGGGCGTTAAAGTTCCCGGAATGAACTATGTTAATGTAAACCTATATCGTGCGATTAACGATAGCCTGAGTATCGACAAAGGTGATGATAATCTTCTTTCTGTTATTTACGGCTACTCTAATGGCAATTTGAACATTGACGGCTTCATGGACTACCGCTTCGGTAATGATGGTAATATGTTTGGGGATATAGAGGACAGCATGAACCTTACCCCTCAAATCACATATGACGTTGCACCAATGTTAGGCCTGAAAGGCAAAATGAAAGTAGGTATTGAATATTCTTACTGGACAAATAAGTTTGGTGTAG
>CAJXIT010000069.1 GCA_913054055.1 uncultured Thalassolituus sp. | reverse complement strand
ATATCAAAAATTCTTTATAAAAAAGGGGGTTGCCCCCCTTTTATTTTAAAAGCGCTTTATTACAAGAGCTTATTCAGCGTCTTTAGGCGCTTCTTCTGCTTTAGCAGCTGCTTTTTTAGGGGCCGCTTTCTTAGCTGGTGCTTTTTTAGCTGGCGCTTTCTTTTCTGCGTCTGCTTCTTTAGCTGCTGGCTTAGCACCGGCTTCTGCTTTGCCTTCGATGCAAGCATCAGCTACTGCAGAAGTGAAGATTTCGATCGCACGGATCGCATCGTCGTTACCAGGGATGATGTAGTCAACGCCATCTGGGTTGCTGTTAGTATCAACGATACCGATAACAGGGATACCTAGCTTGTTAGCTTCTTGAATAGCGATACGCTCGTGGTCAACGTCAATAACAAAAATCGCGTCTGGTAGACCGCCCATTTCTTTGATACCACCGATAGAACGCTCTAGCTTGTCCATTTCGCGAGTACGCATTAGCGCTTCTTTCTTAGTCAACTGCTCAAAAGTACCGTCACCTTTCTGAGCTTCAAGATCACGTAGACGCTTGATAGACTGACGAATAGTCTTGTAGTTAGTCAACATACCGCCTAACCAGCGGTGAGCTACGAAAGGCTGACTTGAACGTGCAGCTTGATCTTGGATAACTTTAGATGCAGCACGTTTAGTACCAACAAACAGAACCTGTTTGTTTTGAGCAGCCATACCTTTAACAACGTTCAATGCTTCATTGAAAGCAGGAACAGTGTGCTCTAGGTTGATGATATGAATCTTGTTACGTGCACCGAAGATGAACTGAGCCATCTTTGGGTTCCAGTAACGAGTTTGGTGTCCAAAGTGAACGCCTGCTTTTAGCAGGTCACGCATGCTTACTTGAGCCATGATAAAATACCTTTATATAGGGTTAGGCCTCCATACATCCCATTATCCAATCTAAATCAGGCCCTAAAGCCAATATTTAAACACCCAGAACAATGTGTCGATGTATGTGCGGATTTATTAAATTCACCTGTTTATTCGCCAGTAGCGAAAACAAGCGCGCGCTTTATACCATATTTCGACCACTTAAGGGAAGTATTTAACGTATAAAACCCCATATTTCCGTTATGACATACATGTTCATCTATTGCTTAGAAATGCGTACAATAGTGGCCAAATTAAAGATGAAGCGATGCCTCAATCATGGCTGTGACCATAAAGACCCCAGAAGAAATTGAAAAAATGCGCGTTGCCGGCCGCTTAGCCGCTGAAGTGTTAGAAATGATTGGTGAATACGTTAAACCTGGTGTGACCACAGGTGAATTGGATCGTATCTGCCATAATTATATTGTAGATGTTCAAAAAGGCATCCCCGCTCCATTGAATTACGGCAACCCACCTTTCCCTAAGTCAATTTGCACCTAGGTTAACCATGTTATCTGCCACGGCATCCCCACTGACGACAAAGCCCTGAAAAAAGGCGACTCAGTGAATATTGATGTCACCGTTATCAAAGACGATTACCACGGCGACACCAGCAAAATGTTTTTTGTAGGAGACCCTAAGCCTGCAGACAAACGCTTGGTAGAGATCACACAAGAGTGCATGTACAAAGCCATGGCACTTGTTAAACCCGGCTGCCAGCTAGGGGATATTGGCCATGTAATCCAACAGCATGCCGAATCTAACTACTACACAGTAGTACGTGAATACTGTGGCCACGGCATTGGCGCCGTTTTCCATGAAGACCCGCAAGTGATGCATTACGGTCGCCCTGGTACAGGCATGGCATTAAAAGAAGGCATGTGCTTTACCATTGAGCCCATGATCAACCAAGGCAAACCTCAAAGTAAGCTGCTTGGGGATCACTGGACCGTCGTCACCAAAGACCGCAAGCTAAGCGCCCAGTGGGAGCATACTTGCTTAGTGACAGCCGATGGCATTGAAGTGCTGACCCGTCGTAAAGAAGAAGTATTTCCTTGGGAAAAATAGGCAACTAGCATCATGGACCAAGGCTTATTATCGCGAATTTTTAACCTGCAAGCTTTCAACGATGAGCTAGCATCAGGTAAACCCGCCATACCTTTATTCAAAGCGGCCATTAGCCACTCTGAAGAAGTGATGCATGAAGAATTTCGTCTTACGTTAGACGCTGTCACCTTGGTTCACGCTCGCTCTTGGTTCATGGACGAGCTCTTAAAATCTGCTTGGAACAAGTTTTTCCCCGCTGACACCCAAAATATCTCCCTATTAGCAGTGGGCGGCTATGGACGCGGCGAACTGCACCCAAAGTCTGATATCGACATCCTATTGCTAAGTTCTGATGAAGAAGCGTTTTCTGAACACAGCAGCGCCATGCAAGACTTCATCACATTCATGTGGGACATAAAATTAGATGTGGGCCATGGGGTTAGAACCTTAGATGACTGCAAGCGCGAAGCAGAAAAAGATCTGACCATTGCTACCAACCTAATGGAAACTCGCACCCTTGCAGGCCCAGATGATTTACGCAACAGCATGGCTACCACCACATGCGCTCACAACATCTGGCCCAGCGATGAGTTTTTTCAAGCAAAATGGCAAGAACAAACTGATCGCCATAACAAACACCAAGACATTGATTACAACCTTGAACCTAACATAAAAAACGGCGTTGGCGGATTGCGCGACCTACACACGGTGGTGTGGATTCTTCAGCGTCATTTTGGCAGCAATAAACTAGAAAGCCTTAGCAGCCAAGCCATACTAAACGATTTTGAATTCAGCATGCTCAATCGCTGCCGCGACTTTTTATGGCAATTACGATTTGCTTTACACATGGTCACCGGCCGCGAAGAAGATCAGCTATTGTTTGACTTCCAAAAAGAAATTGCTGAAGTTCTAGGTTTTGAAGATGAAGAAGATAAGCTAGGGGTTGAGTGCATGATGCACCAATACTACCGTTACTCCCTGGCACTAGCAGAGCTAAATGATTTATTAATGCTGCTGTTTAAAGAAATCATTATTGATAGTAAAAACGCACCAATCATTGAACCGATTAACCAGCACTTCCAAAGACACAACGACTATCTAGAGATCATTGATCCTGATCTTTTTGACCACACGCCAAATGCCATGTTAGAAGTATTTTATACCATGGCATCCGATGACACTCTGAAAGGTGTAAAAGCCAATACCGTACGAGCACTCAGAGATCACCGTCACTCTATAGGTGAAGACTTTCGCTCCCACCCGGATAACACTCGTACCTTCATTGCCATCATTCGTCACCCAGATAATGTGGTCCGAGAATTAGAACGCATGATGCGCTACGGTATCCTTGGACAATACATTCCCGCTTTTGGTCAAGTCATTGGTCATATGCAACATGATTTATTTCATAGCTACACCGTCGATCAACACAGTTTTCGTGCGATTAAATTTATTCGTCACTTACGATACGGCACAGAAAAAGAATTGTTTCCACTGGCTTCCAAGCTGATTCACAATATTGCGAAAAAAGAAATTTTATACATCGCAGCATTGTTGCATGACGTGGGAAAAGCATTACCCGGTGAGCATGAAATTACTGGTGCCGAATTAACTGAGCAATTCTGCATACAACATGGATTAAGCCAAAAAGACACCGACTTAATTGTTTGGCTGGTGCGTAACCATTTATTATTTTCTCAAGCATCACAGCGCATAGACATAGCTGATGCCGATGCCATTCATCACTTTGCAACACAAATTGGCGACCAAAGACACTTAGAATACTTATATGTACTGTCCGCTGCCGACATATACTCCACTAACCGTAAACTATGGACCAGCTGGCGAGCAGAACAAATGCGTACTCTGCATAAAGAAACGTTTGCGGTAATACGCCGAGGCCTGGACAACCCAATCAATAAAGACGACTGGGTAAAAGAAACCCAAGATGCAGTGGTTGAACGCTTAAGCGAGCATGGGTATAGCCAAGAAGACATAATGAAACTTTGGGATAACCCAGGGGATGAATATTTTTTACGGGAAAGCGTAGACACATTAGTTTGGCAGTCACTTGCATTATTTGAACACGGCGATTCTGACAAACCCTTGGTGTTAATTGGCAACACCAGTAATGAAGCAAACGAAGGGGCTACACAGATTTTTATCTTTATGAAAGATCAGCCTCACTTATTTGCCGCCATGACCGCCGCTTTGGATCAGCTGCATTTAAACATTCAAGATGCGCGTATCATTACCTCTGCCAACAATAATGCGCTAGATACTTATATCGTTTTAGATGAAGCAGGCAACCCTATTACCGAACCTGCTCGACTTGAGAAGATTAAAACCACCTTACAAGATATGCTGTCCAACCCATCGGATTTCCCCGACTTGATTCAACGCAGAACATCAAGACAGCTAAAACAGTTTGACTTTAAACCTTCTGTATTCATGAGCAATGACCCTTTCACTAAACGCAGCCTACTAGAAGTTATTGCACCTGACCGCCCAGGGTTACTGGCTCGAATGGGGCAAATTTTTATGGACTATAACCTTAGTTTAGAAACCGCAAAGATACTGACCGAAGGCGAGCGAGTGGATGACATATTTTATCTTACCGATGAAAATGGCCACCCCATCAGCGACCCAGAACTGTGTGAAGAATTACAAAAAACAGTCATTGCAGAACTGCTAGAACAAGTGGAATTACAAGCCAGTATTTAAGGGCTAAGAAAACTGGCGTAAAAAAAGCCGTTCACATGGGAAGTGAACAGCTTTGCTTTCAAACTAAATAAACAAAATACGCTTACATATCGTTTAACTGTAATGCCGTCTTTGACATTCGAATTTTCTCTTGCTGTTCCATATCCAATAAATTTTGAAACACCACTTTCACCGACGACGAAGCGCTGTTGTTTATCATCTCTTGATACAGATCGATAAAATAATCATCCAGTTTTAACGCCATGCTCACCACCTGATCCGTTGTCATATGATCGCTGATGGTCACTGACGCCAGCACATCAGAAATATCTTGATCAGGGGAGTATTGTAACCAGTTATCCAATACCTTTTGGCTCTTGTCGTTTTCAAACTGATTCAAAGACTGTTCAAGGTGATCTTCATGGCGCTTAAGATATTCCAATAACATCCCCACACGCTCTTGTGCCTGGTTCTCACTGAGTTTGGCGTATAAGCCACTGATGTCTTGGTGCAACTGACGACTGTGATCCACCACATCTTTAACTGTTTGATAATGCATATACACCCCATACAGGCTTTATTCACATGCACTAAGTATAGACAAGATATGACATATACCCATTTTTCAAACTAAATCTTATGATGATAGATATGTATGTCTTTATGCTCATCAAAGCCGCCAATGTTTGGCTGGGTTTGTGCTTGGTAAGCGGTGACAGGTCCATGATGGCTTAGCTTTGTCTGGGCACGGCTTTCAGCCCAAATCAGCGGTACATTCTGCTGGAATAAAGTCTCGGCCAGTTTGTGATTTCTCGGATCATATAGAACATCTCCTACCACCAAAATGTCCAGACCGGGTACTGAATCAATAGCATCGCACACCGATACGCTTAACCCATTCTTTTGGCCATTTAGCTCACATGCGGTTAATGCCAAAGCATCAATATCACAGGCCCATGCCGCTTTGGCACCCGCTTTCAGAGCTGCCAAAGCCACAATGCCACTGCCAGCCCCAAAATCACAAACGGTTTTACCCGATACGAGTTCTGGGTGATCCAGCAGGTATTTAGCCAATGCTCGACCACTTGACCAAGCAAATGCCCAGTAAGGCATATTACTCCAAATGGTATCCACTTGTTCTGGGCTATATTGGCGCTGCTCAATCGCACCCTCCAATAAATATAATCTCATCCCAAGCTCAGGAATGGTCTCAAGTATCAAATCCGCTTGAAACAAATCCGCTACATGAGTCTGCATGGCTGTTAAGTGACTGGTTAATTTGGCGTCGTTAATTGTTGGCTTATTCATAATGCTTTTGATTCGCTAATACTTTTTCCACGTAACGGCGGGCTTCATGACTGGGTTGCTGCTTTCTTAAACGCCATAAAACATCTTCTGGGGATAAACTATTAATTCTTTTTAACGCTTGCTTACGATTGGAATGAAACGTTTTAAATACATTACCTGCCCCACCGTTATACGCACTAATAATGCAATACAGCTGACTGGTTGGATGCTCCACTCCCCGCAAATAGCGATCTCTTAAAATACTCAAATAAGCGCTGCCAACTGTAATGTTATTTTTAGCATCAAATAAATAATTTCGACTTGGCTGGCCTGATTTTTTAAACGTTTTTTGAAAGACATCCGCCCCTGCTGTGGAAGGAATGATCTGCATCAACCCATAAGCATTGGCATGGCTCACTGCAAAGGGATTAAAACTGCTTTCAGTTTCAATGATTCCCAATATCAAAGATTCAGGTAAATTAAAACGATGACTGGCTTGAGCCACCCAGGCTCGAACACCTTTTGCCGCCACTTGCTTTCGGTTTTTAACCAAATTAATTCTAACTTGATACACCAAGCCACTTTCTGACTCATGGGTCCTCAGGCTATGCTGCATCAGGTAATCTGCAAACTTCTTAGCACGCCATTCATAATTTATAGGCTGACCTTCTTGATCCAAAACCTGTCCGAGTAAAAACGGTTTACCGTTTGCATCTACCTTAGTAGCCGAATAAATATCCACACCTGTTGGATCATCGGGCGTCAGCAAAGCGGTCACAATGGCATTTTTCAATTGCTTCTTAGGTTCGCTAACCGCTAAGGTTTCGACCACAAGTACGCCACTATCAAAATCCACCTTGGCGCGACTTAAATAATCATCTAAGTATTTTACATACGCTTTTTCACTGGCGAAGCTGGCTTCTTCACCCCATTGTAAATTCACTTGATCGTTAAAAAAGGCGTATTCCAACAATAATGCCTGAACATCATCCGGCATGGATGCAAAGTTTTTTGGCAAACCACTTTCAGATGCATGGCCTGAACCACTCACCAATAATGCAGCCAGTATTACTAATCTAAACAACTCATACCTACTTTTATGCTCAACGCATTGATAAAAGAAACAGGCAAAAAAAAGCCCTTCGAGAGAAGGGCATATTTTCACGTTCGATTGTTTAAATCAAGGAACTTACTTAGCTTCCCGTCGTAATGCTGAAGAGGTGAATTCTTTACGCTTAAACTTCACATCAGTGGATATTGGTGCACGCTCATTATCTAAGCCTTCAACATAATAGCGCTTATTCTCTAAGTCATAGGTCACTTCTAATGTTGAGAACACCATGGGGATTTCATAATAGTTGATTGTATGAGCTTCCGAAGTCTGAACCAACTGACCTTGCTTATTGTATTCTTCCGATAATACGATCTGCCAAGTATCCTCATCAAAATAATAAACACGCTTATGATAATTATGCTGAATACCCGTTCTTAAGTTAGCCTCAACCTTCCATACACGGTGAGGTTCGTATCGAATTAATTCAGGGTTTACGTGATATTTACCTGTAATTTCATCTACTTTTAAATCACCCTGATGAACTTTATAAGCATTGTAAGGGATATATTTTTCAGTTTTTCCAACAAGCTTCCAGTTGTATAGATTTGGTGCGCCATTAAACATATCTACTTGATCAATGGTTCTGATACTACCTGTATCGCCATCCATTGTGTCATATGCCAAATCAGGGTTGCGACGTACACGACGCTGGCCAGGGCTGTATGTCCATGACTTACGCGGTGACAATATTTGATCTAAGGTTTCATGCACTAATACCATGCCGCCTTTGAACTTTGCCGGGGCAATGGTTTTACGTTTTAGATAAAATATTTTGTTATCGATTTCTTGTAACGTGATTCCCGGCTCACTATAAGCAAAGTAATATTTGTACTCACGTGTGCGGAAATTATTATCACCGTTTGATGATGAGTTCATGGTTTCACTGGTAAATTCCCAGCGTAAACCGCGGTAACGCAAAGTATGATTCCACAGCGCTTCTACACCTGTCTTAGGGATAGGGAAAGGACTGGCCATAATGGTATTTTGCACACCACTGCCGTATTGCTGAATATGTGCCGTGACAGCATTTTTCTTTACAGCATCATATACAAACTGAGGGTAAGCCGCTGAACGGTGGCTTTTATACACGTTAATACGGTAACTTGGGTACTTTTTGAGTAATGCAACCTGGCCCTCTGTTAAAAACTTTTTATGTTTAGCAAGGTTCTTGGTACTAATCGAAAACTTTGGGTTCTCTCCTGCATACGGATCAGGATGAAAGTCTCCCTGAACATAACCTGCAACTGGCTGCGTGATACCGCCCGTCCAAGGTGGAATGGTTCCGGATTTATTACCAGATTTTTGCGCCCCCATGGGCGTAAGGTCGCGACCAAGCCGATTGGCCTCTTGTTGAGTTACCTTTGCAACCCCTTCTAAAGGCACAAGGATACTCAATGCCATCGCTAACCATTGAAAAGAAACTTTCACTGAAGACTCCTTTAAATAAACTGTTATGTCGGGATCTGTCCAACAATCATGTAATTTGGCCAACTATAACACACTAATACTTAGTAATTAGACAAAAATGCGCGCATATGGAAAAAAAACGCCTGTAAAATTGAGTCATATATTTAGGTTTAGCAAAGTTTTATAGGTTTTACCTATGCCAAACACCAGATCAATAAAATCAACGCTCAAGCAAGCTTAAGAAGGTTGCATAATGCGGTGATAGGATTCACTTGATAACTTGTGAATATCTTCAATGCTTTGTTTACGGTAATTGGCAATATAACCCGCTATTTGAGGGATATTTAGAGGCGTATTAATGGCTCCATTAGCAAACGACGGGGTCATATCAGGGCTGTCAGTTTCTAATACAAACCCATCGTCCGGCAGGTAAGCAACCAACCTTTTCATGGCTTTGGCTCGCTCGTAAGTTAACGCGCCCCCTAGGCCCACAACAAATCCTGAGTCTAGGTATTTTTTTGCTTGCTGCTGGCTACCCGAAAAGCCATGAATAAAGCCACCTGAATGAAACCCTAACTGCTTAGTATGCTTCAGCAATACATCATGGGCCTTACGACAATGAACAACGATGGGTAAAGCATGGTTTTTGGCGATGGACACCTGGGCAAGAAAGTATTCCAGTTGTGAATCATAACTATTTGGATCAAGCATATAATCCAAGCCAATTTCTCCAATGGCTACCGGGCTCGCTTGCTGAATCCACTGCTCTAGTTGGTTTAAATGCTCTGGAACATGACTCTCTAAAAAGTATGGATGTAAGCCTAGGGCAATATCCACCATATTAGGGCGTGTACCCTGAAAGCTCACCACCCGTTGAAAATACTGAGCTGTAATAGCAGGCACCAACACTCGCTCGCAACCGGCTTGCTCTAAATCAGTCATCAGGGATTTGGAGTCTGAGAAGACATCGAAATCTAGATGGCAATGGCTATCAATCCAACTCACACATTTTCCTTCATTTATGATCTGCTCTTATCTTGGTGCACTGTGTTACCTTCTTTCACACCAGATTGCCACAATCCAGGTTTAGACATAGGTCTAAAGGTATTTGAAACTTTTGGAGATTATGACTATCTATTATTAAGGGCCTTAAACGCTAAACGCTCGCGCCTGCTGGTCGATATACATTATACAGTTGTTCAATTAGGCGGCACTTTCAATATTAGGCAAGCTTTTTGCCTAATAACAAGGAAGCAGTCAAAAAGCAGTCCATCCAGGATACCTAGGAGGTGGCCATGGATCTTACAACTCAAGAGTTGCGTGAACAAATCATTCACCCAACTTTAGAATATTTAGATAAATCAGGATTAGGTGCTGAAAATGTATTGGTGGCCATTGTCACTCAAAAGCAAAGCCTAACCTCTGTTCAACAACAAAACTCAAAAGGCCTTGGCCCATTTGATATTGATAGCAATACACACCAAACCGTATGGGATAAATACCTAGCCTTTCATCCTGAGCTAGCCAGTCGAATTCGAGGCCTAGCATCACAACGAGCGTTTCTTGAAGACCCTCATAGCGAATTAGCCACCAACCTTTGTTATGCCACAGCCATTGCTTGGGTGGTTTACATATTACGCCCACAAGAAATCGTATCATCAGTGGCATAATTTCAATCATCGTTAACAGAGAGCTCCACTCTCTTTTAACGTATTCAAACATCGGCAGATCAGATTCTCACTGATATACTGCCCACTATGAAGCCTTTCCACTTTAAACAATTTTCTATACATCAAGACCAGTGCGCCATGAAGGTGACTCTGGATGCTTGTTTATTGGGTGCACTGTGTGCCAGTAAAATTACACAAGCTAAATCCATAAATCACACCTTAGACATTGGCTGTGGCACTGGGCTACTCTCTTTAATGCTGGCACAAACCGGTCTGAGTCATATTGACGCGGTTGAACTTGACCCAATGGCTGCCAAACAAGCCATATGCAATGTTGAAGACAGCCCATTCAAATCCCAAATTAAAGTCATTAACCAAAACATCAAATCCATTGAAAGCCCATATAAGTTTGACTTAATCATAAGTAACCCTCCTTTTTTCAGTGATCATTTAAAAGGCCCGGATGCAAAGCGTAACCAAGCTCGACATAATGACAGCCTGAGCTTTTCCGATTTAAACCAAGTGATTCATAATCAACTTAGCCCAAACGGTATGGCCTGGATATTATTACCTTACGATGAATTTGAAGGGTTTCGCCAATCAGCACTTGAAAAACATTTAAAAATACTCAATATTTCATGGGTAAAAAGCCAACAATATAAAAAAGCACATCGGGTGATATTTACACTTCAACATGAAAATGCTGTTAACCCACAAACAAAGCCTCTAGAAAGCTGCATACAAGTAAGCGACCACGGCACAAACGAATACACACCAGAATTTAAAGCCTTATTAAGTGAGTACTATCTAAAATTATGAAAACCCAACTTACCCCTTTCCAGCTAGTTTCAGCGCTCACCCTTAAGTCTCTATTAATCATAGCGTTTCTAATGGGCTATTTTTTCAGTACCCCTGACAAAATCACATCAATCAGTTTACCTATCTCCTCCCTATTTTTTAATGCACAATCCGAACTGCCTGATTTTGCTAGCTATACAGACACTAAACAAAAGAAGGCTGATTTTTTTGCCTTCCTTTTGCCTAAAATACAAGCATCTAATGAAAAAATACTTCAAGAACGTGCTACTTTAAATCAAATAAATATCAATACAGCTTTATCTCAGTCTGAGATTAATCAATTAACGGAAATGGCAAAAAAATACAAAGTTAAAGAACAAGATCCTCGCATTATCTTTGCACAACTGAGTAAAAAAATGGATATTGTCCCAGCGTCTTTAGTGTTAGCTCAAGCCGCCAATGAGTCTGCTTGGGGCACCTCTCGCTTTGCTAAAAAAGCCAACAACTTATTTGGCCAATGGTGTTACGTGAAAGGTTGTGGGTTAGTTCCACTTAAACGTGGCAGCAATGAACGTCATGAAGTAGCAAAATTTAAAAACATACAAGCTTCAGTTGCATCTTACATGCTAAATTTAAACACCCAGATTTCATACGAAGATTTACGCAGCATACGAGAAAAAATGCGTAATAAAAATAAAACCATCAGTGGTTATGAACTTGCCAATGGGCTGCTTAAATACAGTACCCGTCGTGAAGCCTATGTCCACGAAATCCAAAGTATGATCAAGCATAACGGATTAGCGCAATACGATTAATGCTTTAGCTTCATATGATTTAAAACGAAAAAGCCCTGCTGATCCTTGATTAGCAGGGCTTTTCAGTCAGTTTAAAACGCTATTTATTCGTTTCTACATAAGCCTTTAATGATTCTAATGAATGCCATGACTGGTTAATCATGTATTGCTTAAAGTAGATAAAGTTAGCAACCCGTAAAATAAAGTTTGGCATCTCATAATCAAGCGTGCGTTGAAACACCGTTTTATCCCCCTGCGCAGTTAAATCATAACGTAAACGGATATTTACTCCCTTGGTATGATTATATGCCCTTGCAATCCATTGTTTATCAGGATCATTTACTTCCACTACCCAGCTCATATCATCTTTACCAAAGCTCGTTTGTATCACTTCATCAAACACTTGCCCCTCTTGAAAGC
>CAJXIT010000068.1 GCA_913054055.1 uncultured Thalassolituus sp. | reverse complement strand
GATACCGAGTCTGGTTTTGACCAAGTCGTCTTCATAACTAGTACATTCGGCCTTGGAGAAACAATTGTCCAAGGCGCTGTTAATCCAGATGAATTTTATGTTCACAAGGGGTTGATCAAAGCTGACAAACCTTCGATTTTACGAAGAAACCTAGGGGCTAAAGCTGTCAAAATGACATACAGTGATAGTAATGAAGGTAGCACGGTTGTTACATCAAGAGTTGATCGCGAGCAACGCCTTACTTTTAGCATTAATGATAATGACGTTGAAGAATTAGCGCGCCTAGCGTTAAAGATTGAAGAACATTATGGCAAGCCTATGGATATAGAGTGGGCAAAAGATGGCGTTAATGGCGATCTATATATAGTCCAAGCTCGACCAGAGACAGTTAGGTCTAACTCTAAGCGCAGTGTTTTAGAGCGCTACATCCTTAATGAAACAGGCCAGGTTATATGCGAGGGCCGCTCAGTTGGGCATCGTATCGGCAAGGGCCCTGTAAAAATCTTAAATAATGTTGGCAGCATTAACGAGATTGAAGATGGCGACATTTTAGTAGCTGATATGACAGACCCTGACTGGGAACCTATCATGAAAAAAGCCAGCGCAATCGTTACTAATCGTGGCGGAAGAACTTGCCATGCCGCAATAATAGCTCGCGAGCTCGGCATACCTGCAGTAGTTGGCTGTGGTGACGCAACCCGGGTGCTAACAGAAGGTCAGCAAGTAACAGTATCTTGTGCAGAGGGTGATACAGGTTACATTTATGATGGTGCCTTGGACTTCGAACACAAGAAAAGCTCGATTAGTAATATGCCCGACATCCCTGTGGGCATTATGATGAATATCGGTAACCCAGACCGGGCGTTTGACTTTCAAGCACTGCCAAATGCGGGGGTAGGGTTGGCTCGACTTGAATTTATCATCAATAGAATGATTGGTATTCACCCCAAAGCCATTTTAAATATATCTGAGCTGCCACCTGAAGTGGAGTCAACAGTACGAAGAAGAATTTCGGGGTATCCTTCTGCGGTCGATTTTTATATAGAGAAACTTGCAGAAGGTATAAGCACATTAGCCGCTGCTTTCTCACCTAAAAAAGTCATTGTTCGGCTTTCTGATTTTAAGTCTAATGAATACGCTAATTTAATTGGCGGAAGGCTGTATGAGCCAACTGAAGAAAATCCAATGCTTGGTTTCCGCGGTGCTGCACGCTATATCAGTAAATCTTTTCGGGATTGTTTTGAACTTGAGTGTCGTGCCATTAAAAAAGTACGCAACGAAATGGGGTTTAAGAATATCGAAATTATGGTTCCTTTTGTTAGGACTGTCGGCGAGGCTAAACAAGTTGTCGAATTACTTGGTGAAAACGGCCTTAAAAGAGGAGAGGACGGTCTACGTTTAATAATGATGTGCGAGCTTCCCGCCAATGCCATTTTGGCCGAACAGTTCTTGGAGTATTTTGACGGGTTCTCTATAGGCTCCAACGACTTGACCCAGTTAACGCTTGGCTTGGATAGAGATTCCGGCGTGATTGCCCATTTGTTCGATGAAAGAAATGAAGCGATTAAGTCACTTTTACATATGGCAATCTCCGCCTGCAAAAAACAAAATAAATACATTGGTATTTGTGGGCAAGGACCAAGTGATCACCCTGATTTCGCTCAATGGATTGTTGATGAAGGCGTAGAAACCATTTCATTAAACCCAGATTCAGTATTGGATACTTGGTTTTATTTAGCTGATAAACCTCAATAGAAGCGACACATGAAAAGCAGTAGTAATTTATTTCCAGTTTCGCTTATAAGAGCAGAGTTGATAGCTGAGCAATTTATCGAAGACACCTATTTACTTAAGCCAAATAATAGTTCTGATCGTTCGGTTCAAATTGCCGTCACAAGGCTTGGTTTTTATAAAAATGAAACCAAAAAGAAAGGTAAGCCAGTAATATTAATTCACGGCAGTTTTACCAATCGTGGGTTCTGGTTCTCTCAAAAAGGCAAAGGGCTAGCAAGGGCTTTATTGGAGTCTGGTTTAGATCCTTGGATGTTAGAACTTCGAGGTCACGGAGACAGTCCAGAGAACATCGAATACAATCAAAACTCCATAGATATATATGCAGGATATGATATACCTGCGGTCATCGATTTTATCCAAGAGCAAACAATGCAAAAACCTGTTTGGATTGGTCATTCAATGGGAGGGGTGATTGTCTCAACGGCTCTGGCTAAGGGCTGTATTACTCCTGATAACTCAGAAGCGGTTGTCATGCTTGGCTCTCAGGTTTCGCGTTTTCCTTTTTTGCTTCGCTTGCCTGTTTTTAGGTTGCTTGCTCGCATCATTCTTTCATTACGCAAGCCGTTGATAAAATCTAAGCTAGGGCCGGAGCACGAACCCTTAGGTATTGCCAAAGAGTTTATTCGCTGGGCAGGTCTGTTTCACGGATGGAAAAGCCCTAAAGGACAAAAGTACTGGCACGAACTGAAAAAGATTCAAATACCAGTCCTGGCTTTTGGCGCCAAAAAGGATAAAGGAGACCCCGTTAAATATTGCAATAAACTAGCATTGAGTATCGATGATAATGCTACTTGTATTGAATTATCTAAACAAAAGGGTTTTAAGCGCGACTATAATCATACGAATATGGTTATTAGTGAAGATGCCAAATCTGAGGTTTGGCCAAAGATTATTAATTGGATTAACTTAACCGAAAAAGGCCAGTCTAATGACTAACTATATTACTCCAGATTTATGTGATGAATACCCAGAGGTAGAAGTGCTAGAGCCTATGTTCAGCAATTATGGTGGTAAAGAATCATTTGGAGGCGAGATTGTAACCATTAAATGCCATGAAGATAATTCACTTGTAAAAGAGAATGTGGCTAAGCCAGGGCATGGAAAGGTAATGGTCGTCGATGGTGGGGGCTCACTTAGAGCCGCGCTTCTTGGTGACATGCTTGCTGAAAAAGCAGTTGAGAATGGCTGGGAAGGCCTTGTGATCTACGGCTGTATTCGCGATGTAGATGTTATTATGGAAACTAATCTAGGCGTACAGGCTTTAGCTACTAATCCAAGAAAGACTGAAAAGAAAGGCATTGGGGAAATGAATGTCCCTGTAAAATTTGCGGGCGTTGACATAACTCCGGGTAGCTTTATTTATGCTGACAATAATGGCGTAATTGTTTCTCAAAAGAAATTAGAAATGCCAGCATAAACCTCCTGCGTTAAAAAATAGAAAAACGGGGCGCAAAGCCCCTTTTTTTATTTATTAAAATTAATCCAGATGCACAGCCCCATAAGTTTAGGCTTGGCATTTTGAAGTAATGAGATCGACTCTTTTGCTTTTGCTGTCAGTTCATCGATTTCAGCCTGGTAGCTACCAGGTGTAATTTCAAGTGATTTATACCTTGCTAGCTCTTGCTTGCTTGCTTCAAGCAGGCTTGAAACTGCGTTTTGGATATTGTCTTGAGTTGTATGTGCTGCAAGTTTTTCGGCCAAGGAAAGTGCATTTGTAATTTCACCCAATTTCATTTGAGTGATTTCAACTGCCATGTCTTTACTTACTCTTTCTTGTTTTTCTCTCATTTCCACCAAATCAAGGTGCTTACCTAAGCTTTTAAGCTCTTCACTGATGATATAATGTCGCGATTGTGGTGCTAAATATCTGTTTAGCTCTAAACGACCAGGTCCATCTGCTTTAATTTGATAAAATGATTCAACTAATATCTGACCATTTTTTAAATCTGGATTACTTATCATTGAGCAGGAAGTAAATGCATTGCCAGAAGCCTCAAGGTCATCAAGCATTCCTTTGATCCATGGGTGATCCCAGGATACGAATTCTAACTCTTCCCTAACAGATGCCAGATTTCGATCAAACGTAATTGTACAGCGATCATCTCGAATACCATTGATAAATGAAAACGGACAATTTTCTTGCGGACTGATAATAAAGTTATTATTGGATGTGGCTTCAGTTTCAATATGACTGTTATCAAATATATTTAAAATGAGTTGCTCAAGGTCACCTTGATTATCGTCAGCTTCTTTTATTGCGCTAAGGAGGGGAGATACACGCTCAGAAGAAAAGGAGTGCTGCTCAAGAAGCTTATCCCTTCCATCTTCTATTTCCGCAAGAAGTTGCATGCTAGCCTGCTGACACTGCATGATTACCGACTCAGCATTATCTCCGGTTTCTAGCATGCTTTCAATTTCTAGCCCATAGGCTTCAAATATAGGAGACGCTGCCGGGTTTGGTTGTGAGAACATGTCAAATCCATGGTGAAACAGAGCAGTCAATCGCGCTTCAGGAGATTTTGATTGTACGGGTATGTGGATATAAATATCACTGCCTTGGCCAATCCGATCAAGTCGACCTATTCGTTGATCTACTAGATCTGGGTGTGATGGTAAATCAAATAAAACCAAATGCTGAGCATGCTGAAAGTTTCGGCCTTCCCCCCCAATTTCACTGCACACCAAAACCTGCAGCCCATCATCTTCTACAAATTGAGCTGCGATTTGGTCTCGCTCTATTAAGGAGTAGTGCTCATGGAACGCGCCAGTAGGTATGCCGGTGATATTCTGAATTTGCGTGGATATTTCGTGAGCAAGATCAGCTGTCTTGCAAATCACTAAAACTTTATTTTCTTCTTGAGTTTCAATCCAAGAAATAAGCCACTTAAGATTTGAGCAGTCTTTTAAATGATAAAATTCAGTATGCCTAACAGGGAAGCCTGGAATTGAGCGTCGCGTATTTCGGTAAACCATTCTTCCTGTGCCGTAGCGATCTGCCATCCAGTCCACAAAAGCCGTTTCGTCTTTTTGATTTTCAATGACATCCTCAGCTAGCAGAAGTAATTTGTCGTCATTGAGCTGTTCTAGGTCACTAAGGCATGCTGCTAAGCCGTCGGTTTCAATTACATCCACTAGGTTGCTAATGACGCCATACTGCTGTTCTTCAATTAAAAACTGGTCAAGGTCTGGAAAGCGTAATGGGTCTAGTAAGTGGAGGCGTGCAAAATGACTCTCTATGCCTAGTTGCTCTGGCGTCGCTGTAAGCAGTAAAACACCTGAGCTAATTTTAGAAAGGCCAAGTGCTGTTTTATAAGCTTTAGATTCCCATTGAAGTCTATGGCTCTCATCTATAACCATCATATCCCATTGGGTATTGTGAGCATGATCTAGATATTCACTATGTGCCAGCCAGTCAAAGTTGCAGAGCGCCACTTGAACCTGATTAAAAGGATTTTCGCCTTGCTGTTCTGCACAAAATTCATCATCTACTAATGTGCAATCTAGGTTGAACTTACGCTTCATTTCAACCAGCCATTGATTAACAAGTGAAGCAGGGGTGCAAATTAATATTCGTTGTGCTCGGCCACTGGCCACAAGTTGGTGTATAACAAGTCCGGCTTCTATTGTTTTTCCTAGGCCTACTTCATCAGCAAGTAATGCTCTTGGAAGTGGCATGTTTAAAACCTGCTGGGCTACATCTAACTGGTGAGGAATTATGTTGATTTTAGGGCCAACAAATCCGTAGCTTTTTGTTCCTTGGAATTCTGAATGGGCTTCGCTTAATTGCTTGTAAAGGTTAAACCATTTAGTGCTACCAATTTGACCTGCTTTTAAGCGATCTAGAGGAGAGACCTTACCTTCATTGGGGGCGATGTCTGATTCCTTAATGGCGTGATCCCATGATTCTCTTCAGCAGTGGCAATATGTATAGCTTCACCGCTATTGCTAGATACGGTGTCTCCACTTTGAAATTTACAGCGAATTAATGAGGTGGAGTCTGTTGAGTAAAGACGACTCTCTTCAACTAAAGGGTAATTGATGGATACTTTGCGCCCCTCAAGCTCACTGACAATACCCAAGCCTAATTCAGGCTCTGCAAGACTGATGTAGCGCTGCCCATTGATATATTGCTTCATAGATCCCCCAAGATATTGACGGGCGATTCTATCATTTTATATTGAGGCTTATTAGCTTTTTATCTCGGCCAGTTTCTTTTTGATTACGAGCTCAAACCGCTTAAACATACCCTCGGTTAAAGTCATATGATCTAGGATGGGCTCTTTTATCTTTTCCCATTCGTGATCAATAGGGCATTTAGCCAAATAACCTGGAATACGGGCAATGTGCTCTGAAAGCTTTAAGATTAATAGTAATTCCCCTGCTTCACTGCCCGATTCAATGAGTTTAATTGTTTGCTCTGGTGAATGGTGCGACCTGATAACTTTCGCTATATCCCCTGATAAACCCCAATTATGAGCCAATTGAGCGCCAAGGTTTGCATGAGAGTGACCAAGTTTATGCTCTTCAAACTCGGATATATCGCTATTTTCAATGCTATAGGCTGACTTCACATCTTTTATGTAGCCCTCATTTATATCCGCTAGCATGGCCATGCCGACATTATGAAAAAGAGAGCATGCATAAACCTCGTCCGTTGATGCTTGTTTTAAATCCTTGCTAATAAGCACACCAATAACAGCTACTTTTAAACTGGTGCCCCATAAATCCTTAAATAGTTGATGTTCGCCAGAGAACAAAGTGGTCCGAAGGAGTCGGCCTGTGGTTAGGTTGACAACACGATTAATGCCTAGCATTCGCACTGCTTCTTCTGCACTTTGTATTTGCCTGACCAAGGCGAAGTATGGTGCATTGATAGTAGCCAACACTTCTTTGGCAAGCGCTTCGTGGCTGGATACTATTTCAGCTACCGCATTAATATCACCCTTGGTATCTTTTAGCTTAATTAACACCTCAGGTGGCTCGGGATAGATAATGCTCATTTATTCACCGCTGATTCCGTTCTGTAAATCCATTTCTTTATTCAGTATAGGTTGTTTGCTGAAAGGTGCCTGCTCATGAGAAAATACATTCAAAATTTAGAGAAAATACAATGCTGTCTTATATTGAACCTGTTTTTAGACCGCCCAGCGAAGCTCGCTCACTCATACTGCAAGTGACAAATGGCTGCTCTTGGAATAACTGTACTTTTTGTGAAATGTACACTCAGGAGCAAAAGAAGTTCAAAGTCAAAAAAGAGGATGATGTACTACAAGATATTAAAGATGCATCTAAACATGGCTTGCCATATCGCAAGGTCTTTTTGGCTGATGGTGACGCAATGGTACTGCCAACCAGGAGGCTAATTAAGGTGTTAGAGCAAATAAAAGAGTATCTACCTTCTGTACAAAAAGTAACCAGCTACTGCTTGCCAAGAAATATAAAAAAGAAAACCGTTGAAGAGCTGGCTCAACTAAAAGAACTTGGTCTGGATATGTTATATGTAGGGTGTGAATCTGGAGATGATCAGGTGCTATCTGCGGTAAATAAAGGTGAGACTTATGAAAGCCAAAGAGAGGCCTTGGTAAAAATAAAGGCTTCTGGTATTAAGACCTCAGTAATGATCCTTAATGGGCTTGGCGGGCCAAAGTATTCAGAGCAGCATGCTTTAAACAGTGCAAAACTCATGAACGAGTGTCAGCCGGAGTTTTTATCCACGCTGGTGGTATCCTTTCCTTTAGGAGATGAGCGGCTGAAGTCAGGATTTGATGGCGACTGGGCATTAATGGATCAAACAGGCCTGTTTCTAGAGCTAAAACACTTTATTTCTAATCTTGAATTAAGTGATACAGTTTTTAGAAGTGATCATGCGAGTAACTACCTTCCTTTAAAGGGCACACTTGGAGCAGACAAGCATACAATGCTTCAGCAGATCGACCAGGCTTTATATCAGCCTGGCTCTATACCTTTAAGGCAAGAATGGCAAAGAGGGTTGTGATATGAGTGACGACAACTCTTTGTTTAAAATGCTCGGTAAGTTTGACCAGACTCTGAAAGGCTTGCCTCCAGTTGACCAATGGAATCCAGAGCTTTCTGGTCATATGGATATGATTATCAAGTCCAATGGAGACTGGGTGCACGAAGGCGATGTCATTGAAAACGACAAATTGTCGCGTTTATTTAGCACCATCATTCGAAAGGAGGGTAGCGAATACTACCTTGTAACCCCTGTAGAAAAGTGGCGTATCATAGTAGAGGACCAGCCTTTCTCAGCGGTATTGTGTGAAGTTCATGGTGGCTGCTTTAAGATCGTTACAAATATGGGGGAGGAGGTTGAGCTGCTTACTCCTTCGCAGCTTGTTTTAGATGAGCACGAAGCACCAAAAATCCTAATTCGCAATAACCTATATGCAAGACTTAATAGACCTACTTATTACGAGGTTATTAGTCATGCTATCGAGGTGAATGGCCAATACTTCATTCAAAGTAATGGGGAGGACTTTAGGGTGGGGTGATCTCTATTTGCAGGTTTGCTTATAATATGTTCCCCGTGGAACAAAAAGTAACCAAATAGATTGGTTTCAGTATTAAAAAATTAAAAAAGGAGCCGAAGCTCCTTTTTTAATGTCTGAACAAATTACATGTTCGGGTAGTTCGGCCCACCAGCACCCTCTGGCGTTACCCAGGTGATGTTTTGAGCGGGATCTTTAATGTCACAGGTTTTACAATGCACGCAGTTTTGCGAGTTGATCTGAAAGCGCTGATCGCCAGCTTCATTCTCGACAATCTCGTAAACACCAGCTGGGCAGTAGCGCTGAGCGGGTTCGTCGTACATTGGAAGGTTTTTACCTAAAGGAATGCTCGCATCCTTAAGTTTAAGGTGGCAAGGCTGATCTTCAGCGTGGTTAACATTACCAATGAACACTGAGTCCAGCTTAGCAAAGCTAATAACACCATCAGGTTTCGGATAGTCAATCTTTTTGCACTCAGAAGCAGGCTTAAGTGTTGCGTAATCTGGAGTTGTATCGTGCAAGGTAACAGGGATTGGGAAGATGTTGTGGTGGATGTAGTTAAACGCACCGCCGCCATACATGCCAAACTTGTGCATTGCAGGGCCGAAGTTACGGCTATTGTGAAGATCCTTGTATACCCAGCTAGCTTCGAAAGCAGTTGTGTATTCTGTGATCTCATCATTTGCACGACCAGCATCGATGGCTTTAATGATTTCTTCGGCTGCGATCATGCCGCTCTTCATTGCAGTGTGCGTACCCTTGATCTTGGAAAAGTCCAAAGTACCCGCATCACAACCAACAATTAAGCCGCCTGGGAAGGTCATTTTAGGTAGGCAGTTGATACCACCTTTAGTGATCGCACGAGCACCGTAAGATACGCGCTTACCACCTTCAAGATATTTCTTAAGTGCACCATTGTGTTTTAGGCGCTGAAATTCATCAAAAGGGCTAACATGTGGGTTTGAATAAGAAAGGTCAGTGATAAGGCCAACTACAACCTGGTTGTTTTCAGTGTGGTATAAGAAGAAACCACCAGTAGAGCCAGACTCATTTAAAGGCCAGCCCGCACCGTGCATTACTAGGCCTTCTTGGTGCTTAGCCGGGTCAATATCCCAAAGTTCCTTAATGCCGATTCCGTAATGCTGCGCATCTTTACCTTCATCAAGGTTAAATTCATTAATAAGTTGCTTGCCTAGGTGTCCACGACAACCTTCGGCAAAAACAGTGTACTTACCACGTAATTCCATGCCAGGCATGTAGTTTTCAGTCTGTTCACCAGCTTCGCTGATGCCCATATCGCCAGTTACGATGCCTTTAACCTGACCGTCTTCAACAATGTATTCTGCAGCAGTAAAGCCAGGGTAGATTTCTACGCCAATGTTTTCAGCTTGTTCGCCTAACCAGCGACAAACATTACCAAGGCTAACGATGTAGTTGCCATCATTGTGCATCGGCTTTGGAATCATCCAGTTTGGCGTTTTAAAGCCTTTGTCTTCGCCTGTCAGAAAGTAAACTTCATCTCTAGTAACAGGAGTGTTTAAAGGAGCGCCTAACTCTTTATAGTTGGGGAATAGCTCTGCAAGGGCGCGGTCTTCAATAACGGCACCAGAAAGAATGTGTCCGCCAACTTCAGCCGCTTTTTCCACCAAGCACACGCTTAGCTCTTGACCTTTTTCTTCTGCAATCTGCTTTAAGCGAATTGCTGTAGAAAGGCCTGAAGGACCGCCGCCAATAATGACGACATCATATTCCATTGCTTCGCGTTCCATTGATCTCTCCTCAAACTTATATAGATTCAGCCCTTATAAATGTAGGCTGTGACTAGAAATAGGCAATTCATGCCAAAAAAGTGGACGTATTATACTGATTTAACCACTTATAACCAAATCACAATTCTTACTAAATAGTAGCTACACTTTGATTTGGCGGTGTATTCGCAAGAATAACCTATATTCAGACTAGCATTCAAACGCCCGTTTGAATAGAATTGCTTTACAGATGTTTACCGAGCAGGGTAAATACGGGTAATAAATACACCTAATGCCCCTATAACGGTGGCCGATATTGACCTCAGAGCCTTTTAAGTTCAATATATGTCGCGCTAATTAGCAGGCATTGGTTACATATTTATCTACTAAGTACTAAACCTGCTTACTTAATCCATTCAACATGACGGGGAATCTATGAAGGTTCTTGTTGCTGTTAAACGTGTAATTGATTACAACGTAAAAGTACGCGTTAAAGCCGATAATACAGACGTTGATTTAACCAACGTTAAAATGGCTATGAATCCATTTTGTGAAATTGCAGTTGAAGAAGCTGTTCGCCTTAAAGAAAAGGGCGTAGCGACTGAGATCGTTGTAGTTTCCATTGGTCCTAAAGTTGCTCAAGAGCAAATCCGTACAGCCCTAGCATTAGGTGCAGATCGCGGTATCTTGATTGAAACTGAAGAAAAATTAGAGTCTCTAACTGTCGCTAAAGCATTAAAAGCCGTAGTTGATAAAGAAGAGCCTCAGTTAGTTATCTTAGGCAAGCAGTCTATCGATAATGACAACAACCAAACTGGTCAAATGCTTGGTGCCCTTACAGGCCTACCTCAAGGTACATTTGCTTCTGAAGTTGCTGTTGATGGCGAGAAGGTTAATGTGACTCGTGAAATCGATGGCGGTCTTCGTACCGTAGCTCTATCTTTGCCAGCTATCGTTACTACTGATTTACGTCTTAACGAACCTCGTTATGCATCTCTTCCAAATATCATGAAAGCTAAGCGTAAGCCTCTTGAAGTGGTTGCCCCAGGCGATCTTGGTGTTGAAATCAAATCAACTCAAACACTTGTAAAAGTTGAAGCACCAGCTGAGCGTTCTGCTGGTATCACAGTTAGCAGTGTTGATGAGTTAGTAGAGAAACTTAAAACTGAAGCGAAGGTGCTGTAATGGGTATTTTAGTTGTTGCTGAACACAATAACGCTTCTTTAAACGGAGCGACTCTTAATGCAATTGCTGCTGCTGCTGCAATTGGTGGTGATATCGACGTACTAGTAGCCGGTAAAGGCTGTGGTGCTGTTGCTGAAGCAGCTGCAAAAGTAGCTGGCGTAGCAAAAGTATTGGTTGCTGATGACGCTGCATACGAATATCAACTAGGTGAGACCGTTGGTGACCTAGTTGCTGAGCTTGGTAAAGGCTACAGCCACATCCTAGCGGCTGCATCAACGACTGGTAAAGATTTCTTACCACGTACTGCTGCAATTTTAGACGTAAACATGATCTCAGAAATCACAGCTGTTGTTTCTGCAGATACATTTGCTCGTCCAATTTATGCGGGCAACGCAATTGCTACTGTGCAATCTAGCGATGCAATCAAAGTAATCACTGTACGTACAACTGGGTTCGATCCAGTTGCTGCTGAAGGTGGCTCTGCTGCAGTTGAATCTGTGAGCGCAGTAGCTGATAAAGGCATTTCTGCTTTTGCTGGTGAAGAGCTTGCTAAATCTGACCGCCCAGAACTTGCTGGCGCTGAGATCGTTATCTCTGGTGGTCGCGGCATGCAGAATGGCGAAAACTTTGAAATGCTTTACAAAGTTGCTGACAAGCTAGGTGCAGCTGTAGGTGCATCACGTGCTGCTGTTGATGCTGGCTTTGTACCAAACGATATGCAAGTAGGTCAAACAGGTAAAATTGTTGCTCCTAACCTATATGTCGCTGTTGGTATCTCAGGTGCGATTCAGCACTTGGCAGGCATGAAAGACTCAAAAGTTATTGTTGCTATCAACAAAGACGAAGAAGCTCCAATCTTCTCTGTAGCTGACTACGGTCTAGTTGCTGACTTATTTGAAGCAGTACCTGAATTAGATTCTAAGCTTTAAGCTTTAAATCTAACCGAAAAAACCCAGCTATCAGCTGGGTTTTTTTATGCCTGTCATAA
>CAJXIT010000067.1 GCA_913054055.1 uncultured Thalassolituus sp. | reverse complement strand
ATTTAATGCTTTTAAAACCATACTTCCAAGGAACAACCAGCCTCAAAGGCGCCCCGTTTTGATTAGGCAGGCTTTTACCATACAAGCCCGTAGCCATGAAACTCAGCTCATTCATGGCCTCATCCATTCTAAGCCCTTCTACATACGGCCAATCAATGGTGGAAAATGCAGAGCGCTGGCCGGAAAGATGCTTAGGATCATAAATGGATTCGAATTGAACATACTTAGCTTTAGAAGTGGGTTTAAATTGCTTGAGCATATCCGCCAGCGAAAAACCAACCCAAGGAATCACCATGGACCAAGCTTCTACACAGCGTAATCGGTAAATACGCTCTTCTAATTGTTGCTTCTTTATAATGTCTTCTAACGCAAATTTACCCGTTAGCTCCGCATGCCCTTCAATTTCAACCATCCAGTTGTCGGTTCTTAATTGAGAGGCGTTATTTACTGGGTCGTCTTTGCCTGTACCCAGCTCATAAAAGTTATTATAAGACGTCACCACGTTTTCAGGGGTTAATTGGTCCGCTTTGCCGTAAGTGGTTTTAGTGAATCTTAGTTTTTCTGCCATGGCTGAAGCCGACAAACCCAAAGATAAACCTGCTAACCCTAAGCCACTGGCTTTCATAAATTTTCTACGGTCGCTAAATACCGACTCTGGGGTCACATCAGCCTCAGTTAATCCAAGCTTTTGACGAATACTCATAATGTCACCCTGAAAATTGGTTAAGAATAATAACAGCACACAAAGTTAGACGGTAAAAACAAAAAAAGTTCGCGGTATTTACATACGGCGAACTTTTTATCATCAATCCAGCATGTAATTGTTTATGCTGATTTGCGCTCTTTAATCATTTTCCAAGCAGTCATAACTGGGCCAGCCAACCCGTAAATCAAGAAAATGGCCAGTAAAACAATCGGAGGGTTAGTGGCAATCACGGCAAATACACCCACCACAGCAAGCATGGCAACAAATGGCACCTTACCTTTAAGATCAATGCCTTTAAAGCTGTGATACTGAACATTACTTACCATTAGAAGACCTGCCAAACCCACCACAAAGGCCATAATGACGGAAACACTTGTACCCGCAATGCCATTATCATTGAATACCCATACCGTGCCCGCAACAATGGCGGCCGCAGCAGGACTGGCTAAGCCAGTAAAATAATTCTTATCAGCCGTATCCACCTGAGTATTGAAACGAGCCAATCGTAACGCAGCACCCGCCACATAAATAAAGGCGGCAATCCAGCCTGCTTGTCCTAAAGACTGCAGCGACCAGCTAAATGTAATCAACGCCGGTGCAACACCAAAGCTAACCATATCCGCAAGCGAATCA
The DNA here is from genome assembly GCA_913054055.1 of uncultured Thalassolituus sp. Taxonomy (GTDB): domain Bacteria; phylum Pseudomonadota; class Gammaproteobacteria; order Pseudomonadales; family Oceanobacteraceae; genus Bermanella. The sequence continues at coordinate 10,886 of CAJXIT010000067.1, read as the reverse complement.
TATTCGGCACCAAACTCACTTTGCGTATTGGTCATACGGGCAACACGACCATCTAGACCATCTAGAATCATGGCCACAAAAATCGCAATGGCGGCCTTATCAAAGTGGCCATTCATAGAAGCCACAACGGCGTAGAAACCAGAAAATAATGCGCCTGTTGTGAACAAGTTAGGCAACAAATAAATACCTTTACTGCGCAAGCGCTCTTTTTTGCTTGCTGGAATATCTTGCTCGTCAGTCAATTGAACTACCTTTTGATCATCCGCATTGGTCATTGTTGTGAGTGCCTAATTTGTTGTATCTAAATTTTATTTGGCGGCATTCTATGACAAATAAACACAAAATGCTTGCTAACTTCGGCCAATATCTAAACACATCACAGCTTTTATACAGAAGTATAGGCCTGAATACCGCATCACGCTTTCAACCAATCTTCACTTACTTGCCAAAACGCTTGAACTAGCGGATGCGTTAAATGCTGATTTAGAGCACATAAGCCCACAGAGAATGGCTCCAGCTCTGGATGCACACTTAATATTCGTACTTTTTCTGCCATGGGGCTGCTACTCAATACCAGTTCAGGCACCACCCCTGCTCCAAATCCCAGTGCCACCATGGCAACAATGGCTTCATGGCCAGATACCTGTCCATATATAGAGGGTTTAATTCCAAATTGTTTGAACCAGCGCTCTACCCTGACTCGGCCCAAGCCAGATTCGGATAGAATCATGGGCACATTTTTCCAATCAACTTCTGCCTGAGCCAACGCCTCTGTTACCGCCCCCGGTTGATTAGGCCCAATAAAAGATAAAGGCACTTGTGTAATAGGCTTAAATGCCAAGCGCGAAGATAGCTGGTCAGGGCGAGCGGCGATGGCGATATCCACCTCACCTTTTAACGCCATATCCACAGCTTGCGCAGCATCACCGGTTCTGAGTCGAATATCCACGTTAGGGTAGCGCTCTCGAAACACCGCAAGTAACTCCGATAAAAAGCTATAACTGGCCGTTACCGAGCAATAAAGACTTAGCTCACCTTGTAATTCACTGGCCTGGGTATGCAGCTGCCGCTTCAACTGTTGATATTGATCTAAGGTTCTAACGGCAAACTCTTTGAATTCAGCCCCAGCTTGGGTCAAGCGTACATCTTTACGGTCTCGTTCAAACAATCTGTCTGCTAATTCATCCTCTAATCTTTGAACCATGCGACTGATGGTAGAAGCCGATGTATGGCATTTATTAGCTGCATGGCCGTAATGCAGGGTCTCGCTCAATACAATAAACTGGGAGAGATCTTTAAAATCCATAATAAATTCAATGCTCTAGTGAGTGACTGCTTTCTAACTACCATCTAATGATGGAGCCTCAGAAAGCATTTGAACATGCCATATAAAGAGTAGAGAGTATTATATTGCATTTTTCGCAATAAGCTATTTCAAATATCGCGTTTTACGCAACAACAGTTTTTGCCTACACTTCACCCGATTTTAATATTTGAGTGAAAGAATCCCTTTTGCTTACTCACACATTGATAGGAGTCTCCCCTCATGGGTCAGAATTACTTCAACACGTTAAACCTACGTGAACAGCTAGATCAACTTGGTCGTTGTCGTTTCATGGACCGCAGCGAATTCGCTAACGGTTGTGAAGCCCTTAAAGGCAAAAAAGTTGTGATCATCGGCTGTGGTGCACAAGGTCTTAACCAAGGTCTTAACATGCGCGACTCTGGTCTAGACGTTTCTTACGCTCTGCGTGAAGCGGCGATCACTGAAAAGCGTCAATCTTGGAAAAATGCTTCTGACAACGGTTTCACAGTTGGTACTTACCAAGAGCTAGTACCTACTGCTGACCTAGTATGTAACCTAACTCCGGACAAGCAGCACACTGACGCTGTTTCTACTGTTATGCCGCTTATGAAAGAAGGCGCAACTCTAGGTTACTCTCACGGTTTCAATATCGTTGAAGAAGGCATGCAAATCCGTGAAGACCTAACAGTAATCATGGTTGCTCCTAAGTGCCCTGGTTCTGAAGTACGTGAAGAATACAAGCGTGGTTTCGGTGTTCCAACGCTTATGGCTGTTCACCCAGAAAACGACCCACAAGGTAAAGGCCACGACGAAGCGAAAGCTTGGGCGTCTGCTACTGGTGGCGATCGCGCTGGTGTGCTTGAGTCTTCTTTTGTTGCTGAAGTTAAATCTGACCTTATGGGCGAGCAAACTATCCTTTGCGGTATGTTGCAAACTGGCGCCATCCTAGGTTACGAAAAAATGGTTGCTGACGGTATCGACGGCCCATACGCTGCAAAACTGATTCAGTTCGGTTGGGAAACTGTTACTGAAGCACTTAAGATTGGCGGCATCACTAACATGATGGATCGTCTATCTAACCCAGCTAAAATCAAAGCGTTTGATATGGCTGACGATCTTAAAGTGCTAATGCGTCCATTATTCCGCAAGCACCAAGACGACATCATGACTGGTCATTTCTCTGAGACTATGATGGCTGACTGGGCTAACGACGACGTAAACCTTCTTAAATGGCGTGAAGAAACAGCCGAAACTGGTTTCGAAAAAGAAGCCGCTTCTGATGTTGAAATCGACGAGCAAGAATTTTTCGACAAAGGCATCATGCTTGTAGCTATGGTTAAAGCCGGCGTTGAGCTAGCATTCGAAACTATGGTTGAGTCTGGTATCGTTGAAGAGTCTGCTTACTACGAATCACTACACGAAACGCCACTAATCGCTAACACAATCGCTCGTAAGAAACTTTACGAAATGAATGTTGTTATCTCTGATACTGCAGAATACGGTTGCTACTTGTTCTCTCACGCTGCTGTTCCATTACTACGTGAAGAGTTCATGCCTAACATCACTACTGAAGTAATTGGTAAAGGCTTAAACGTTAAGTCTAACTCTGTAGACAACGCTCGTTTAGTTGATGTGAACGAAGAAATTCGTGAGCACCCAGTTGAGTGGGTTGGTCAAGAGCTTCGTGGTTACATGACTGACATGAAAAGAATTGTAGAAGCTTCTAAATAATATTTAGATAACATCTACTTTCCAAGAGCCCTTATAGAAATATGAGGGCTTTTTTTATTCTTACGCTCTCGTTGGTGTACGATAACTAAAAGAAACTTGGGTGAGTCCTCAGTTGAATGGGTTGGTCAAGAGCTACGTGATTAGATGCCCCTAACTAAAAATGGGAAGCGTATCGTTGAAGCATCTAAATAATTATTAGTTAGCAATAACGATTCGAAAAACCGCTGCGGAAACGCAGCGGTTTTTTATGCCGACTGAATCATTGAAATGCATGCCGTACAGCCTAAGCTTCAGGATTCAAATCCTTAAATGGCCAGAAATTAAATCGCCACCATTTCAAACTCATCTTTACCTACACCACAATCAGGGCATAACCAATCGCTGGGCACGTCTTCCCATTTTGTGCCTGGATCAATGCCTTCATCCGGCCAACCTTTTGCTTCATCGTACACAATGCCGCACACAATACATTCCCAAATTTTCATACAAATCTCCTACTGCTTAAAATTTTGAAGAAACCCATTAGCGACCCGGCATGTATTTTTTCACATTGGTATTGAAGTAACGCTTGAATACACTATTAGCTTCATCTTCAGACTGACGCCAGCCATATATCTCCGGTTTACTGGTTTCGATGGCCATTGTTTTAAAAATCAGCCAATCATAAATCGCCAATGTCGCGGTTACATTTTTCGCCGAGTTTTTACCACGAGAATGATGCTGATGATGCTGGGTTGGAAAGGTAATAATATGACATAGCCCCCACATGATATTACGCACCCATTTATTTTTATGATTCAAAAAATACAAATCGTAATTCCAATTCACATGGGTATGCGCCGCCCACAAACCTTTGAATACCGTGGCAATGATAAACACCTCAGTTAGACCCAAATACAGGCACGTAATTTGGAACCAGAAATTCGGTAATATAAACCACCAAGCCCAACCATTAATAAACGTCTGCAATACCGTCACTTGACCTTTATTATCCGGCCCACCAGATAAATGATGAGGACGGTGACTCATTTTATAGAAGGCTTGAATCCATTGAAGGGCTTTATTTTTAGGTCGCTTCATATGAGAGAAGTAATGGGAGCCCCCATGCAAAAACTCTTCAATACAAAAGTACGCAATCAAAGCCGCCCAAAAATATTCTTGTTGCAGCCATGCAAGGCTGCCAGCACTGGATGGAAAAATACCGGAAAGAAGTACACTGACGGCAATAGCCAGAATCGGTCGCTGCACAACCGCCATCATAAATGTGGCTAAAATGGCCATTTGCCAATCTTTTTTAGTTCGCCTGCCATCACGGCCACGACCAACAGCAAACTCCCAAGCGGCAGCAGCCATGATGAAAATGATCACCGCTACTTTTAATAAGTCTTCCATTGCACCACCTCGTTAAAATTATTATGAATAGGTGATGACACATTAGGTCAGAATACTTTATATTGATATTCGATATTACAAATAAGCAACTTCCATGAAGCTAAATTTACGCTCCATTGATCTGAATTTACTGCCCATTTTTGAAGCAGTAATGGAGACCCGCCAATACTCTAAAGCAGCAGAGAACTTGGCCATGAGCCAACCCGCCATGAGTGCCGCCGTTCAAAGGTTAAGAGATACATTAAATGACCCTTTATTTGTACGCAGTAGCAAGGGACTTATCCCAACACCAAAAGCTGAAGTCCTATATCAAGAAGTCAAAATGGCCCTGTCTCAACTTCGACAGAGTCTAAGCGTTCAAAAAGGGTTTGATCCCCAAGCACAACCCCATAGCTTTCGATTATTAAGTGGTGATTATTTTGAATTCGTTATTTTGCCCCAACTCATAGAATCCATTGAACAAGATGCGTTTCAAATTCGACTTAACCTACAACCAATATTTGAAGGCTCAGCTAAACAACTCATTCAAGCTCAATCTGATGTCATGTTGGATGTCTTTCCAATCAAGGATGAAAGAATAAACTGTCAGGTAGTCACAGAAGAAACCCTAACCGTGGTTGCTAGGAAGAATCACCCCACCATTAAACACTCTGTGAGTATCAAAGACTTCTTTAATGCCACCCATGCCGTATTGCCAAATAGGGGTCGCCTATTACCGCTGGATAAAATTATTGGAACGTCGAAAATGAAAGAGCGAAAAGTAGGCGTTCAAGTGACTCAATATATAAGTTTATTAGCCGCTGTAGCAAAAAGTAATTACATTGCCACCGTTCCTAAGCAATTGGCTACGCGATACGCGGAAGGATTTGGACTCGCTATTTACGATTTTCCAATCGACTTACCGCCTATACCTATCTACCTTATGTGGTCTAAAGCCATGGATCATGACCCTGCACATCAATGGTTATTAGAAAGGTTAATGAGGGTGATTGAAGATATGACGAGTACAAAAAAATAAACGGTTTTGATTGCCATCTTAATTTGAAATTAGCCGAAGTCGCTAAAATAAGTCGACATTGTCATCACCTTCAGGAGGCTTTTCTGACGACAGGGTCTCAGCTCCAACCTGTTGCGGTAACGGCTCAATTTCGACATCTGAATGTTCATCAACTTTAAAGCGCTTCACCAAAACACTTAACTGATGAGTAAGGCTGTTAAGTTCTGTGGTAACACTGACAACATTACCCACTACCTCCGTAGATTGCACAACCGATTCATTAATGGTTTGAATATGGTGATTGGCCCGTACCGTCATATCATTTTGAACCTGAGAACTATGTGCAATATCGGTGCTGCTTTTTCCTATATCTTCAGAAGCCAGTTTAATTTCTTTCAAAGAATCCGTTACTTCATCACTAGATTGTAAGGTGCGCTTGGCTGCCTTTTGATTATCTTCCATTGAGGTGATGACCTCACGAATACTGCGTCCTAAATTATCAATTTTCCCCCCAATTTCTTCTGTACTTTTAACCGTATTAGAAGCCAGGTTACGCACTTCATCAGCGACCACAGCAAACCCTCGGCCTTGCTCTCCTGCTCTAGCGGCTTCTATAGCCGCGTTTAATGCTAACAAATTAGTTTGATCGGCAATGGTTTTAATCCCTAGTAATACATCTTCAATGTCTTGGCCAGTCTGATCAAGCTGAGCGATTTTCTCACTGGAATTTGCAATGCCATTAACCAAGTTTTGAATATCATTCAAGGCCTGTTCAAGTGAGGTAACACTCTTTAAAGATTTTTCATGAATAACATCGGCTTCTTTCATATTATGCTGAGTTTGCTCTACAACCTCTTCTGTTGATTTAGCAACATTATTAATTTCATCTGTTAGTTCATGAATGTCTTCTTTTTGTGCTGTAATAGCTTGGCGACTCACCTGAGCCGTATCCCCTAAAGTATGGGATAAGCTCACCACGTCATCCGCAGTACCTTTTACAAGTATCACCACCTCCTGGATATTTCGAATCATGTGATTAAATGCTTTTGATAACTCACTTAATTCATCTTGGCTTGATTCACTCATGACCACTGTTAAGTCCCCTTTTGTGGCCATCAATGCATCTTGCCTAAACTGCTTCACTGTATTTGTAATGGAAAAATACATACCAGCAAACAAGTAGAAAATAATCATTAATAAAATAAATGTACTGACAGAGATGACAATAAAGTTTTTCATTAATACTGAACGGCGTTGTTCTAATAAGTTTTCAGTGAAGGGGATGGTTTCAAAGATAAGAGTATAAACATTATTTATATACACACTACTCGCGTCAAAATATTCATCCCAAGGCAAGGTTAACTGCTCTGACTCAATGGTGTTTTCAGACATGTAAAATTTCATTTCTTGAACGGAATTAACGCCGCTTGCAATATACTGATCAATGGGTTCCAGCAGATCAGGGTTACTCTCAGCGCTGTAAGCTAAACTTGCAACCAAAGCATCAAAGTCGTGTTCTAACCCTAAATACACTTCGTCTAACACGTCATACATTTCACTATTAATATACCCGCTATTTAACGCCAATGACCCCATAGCTCGCCCAAGGCCCATGCTTTTAGTAATGACCGGCAACTGCTCAATTAGAATATTAATAAGAATGAAGCTTTCTATTTCGGGGTCCAATACCAACTTACTCGTATTGGCAATATCTTTAATGATATCTCGGCAGGAGGCTACAAACGTATCGTAATGATCATACTGGGATTTAACACTGCGCATACTAGCGGTGCCTTTATGCACACTTGCCCACAACCTTATGAGTGCTTCATAGCGCCTGGTCAGAAAATCACTTTCAAAGTGATCAAGTAATACCTTTAATTCAACTTGCTCAGTTTCAACTCGTTTTTTAGCTTGGGCAACCTTGTCCAATAAAGTGACGTCTTGATCATTTGATATTTGGGCAGCCAAATCACGATAACGCTCAGCTTTTTGAATCAGCTCATAAACGGCCTTAATGCTTTCTAATCCATGCACCTCGTTATCAATATGATGGGTTTGTGAACGCAACTCACTGATTAAACCCACCCCTAATACCAATAAGGGCAGCGTAAACAAACTAATGACCAAGCCAAACTTCCAAGGAAATCTTAGCCTCGACATGAGCGCCATGGCAGGGCGAAAAGACAGATAAAATAAAGGATTAGGTGAACTCATTACCTAAGTTTAGACAATCAAGCATGGCTTGCAAAAACGAATAATAGGCAGGGGTTATTGAAGAATTTGAATTCAATATTAACTAATAATGGTAACCAAACGCCATCATCCAGGTGTTGACGTATTTAAACCGAGTTAATAATACTTCTGTAAAAAACGCACCTCTTTCGGCGTTACCATTTTTCCATAAAACCCCACCCCCCACTAGATTGGAGCATCCATTGCCATCCCATATGTTAAATACTTCACTCACATTAGCAGCCCAGCAATGACGCCCTGCTTTGATATATGGGCCTTGAGCCAGTGAGGGAATAAATAATTGAGCATCCACCCCCACACTTACTCCAGTAAAGTGAAAATCATGAAATAATACATGACTAGTATTATTTTGATTGCTTTCCTCTTCCGTACTCCATATTCGAAAGCTGCCTGCTAAATTTAAGGTATGTTTCAATTCTATCCCTGTGGAAAGACTTAAATATTCTGTAGTGGAGATCGCCTCTGTCTCTCCTAAATCGATACTGTGAAACCCAACACCTACACTGGTTTCGATAAAATGTCCCTGAGCTTGAATAACAGGTATATAAACCAAGCAACATAATAAAGTACACCTCATCGCGGCCAACGTGTTTATGGCTTTATAACGACTAACTGGCTTCACCCCAGCCATATGAATATTCCTTTGAAAATTTTTCCATTAAGCTAGGTTATATGAAAAAGAAAAAAGGGGCCATTAGCCCCGTTATCGAATCATGCGATTCACTTGTATACTAGATAGCAGGCCAGCCATAGAAGGTAGCTTGCGACATAGACCCAGTTGCATCTTCGGTATCATCTTTATTTAAATCTAAACTGAACTTCACTTGATCATCAGCTTGGGCAGCATCAGCATCCAGATTGATGGTCAAAATTGCATTCGTGCCTTCAATATAAATAATACCTGTACGTAACTCACTGGTGCCATTTTCTAATTCAATTTCCCCATCCGACTTAACATGAAATGTGCCATCGTCATTTGTCACATAGTAATCGTATTGCCAAGAAACATTGCTACTACCTGCCGCCGATGCAATATCCCCATCCATTTCAAAATCAAAATTTTGCAACGTAAAGTCATGGTCATCTGAGTCGCTGTAAGCAAGTGAACGAGAAGATACATCGTATTCCCAATCACTGGCACTGAAAGCATACTCAGTCGTAATATTGCCGTTAATATTAATAAAGTCATTGCCTTGCGTGATTTTTATCTCTTGATAATCGGCATTAAATCCAAAATCAAAAATGCCTGCGTCAATATTATCAACAAATGTTTGTAAGTCACCCGACAAAGTAAATCCTAAATTGCCATCTATGGTGGACTCTCCATTATCACACTCGGAAAAAATAAAGGTCAAAGCACTTTGATTCACATCCAAACTCAACGTACCACTGTCATCACAAGCGGCTGCATCCACAATTAATTCTCGGCTTTGCATGGATGTGCCAGAATTTGCCTGAGCATTCCCACTCACACTAAATGCCCCAAACAGCCCTTCGTCGAACACCCCCTGACTTTCTGATCCAACCACAGAACCTGCTCTGGCCAAATTAGCTGGCGCAGCAAAGTCTGATGATGGAAGCTCACCTGTTATTTCAACTGAGTTTTCATCATCGCTGTCATCTATACACGCCGCTAACGGGGCTAATAAAGCTAAAGCTAGTAACTGTTTCATGAATCTCTCACTCTTCTATTGGCCGAATTATCACTATAGACACAATTACCCAATGGCAGTGGCACTTGTTCACATTGTGAGAACCTTTAAGCCTTCAAATCTCAGCAATTCTCCTTTTAGTCATAAACCTCAATTGACATACGTAACGGCCATATTTAAAGTAATTACTCTAATTGTAATGAGTTACCTACCATGACCTCCCCATCTATACTGCAGCAACCTCTTACCCTGCCTTGCGGCCAGGTCATTCCTAATCGAATCATTAAAGGGGCCATGACAGAAGGCGTGGCCGATAAAAATGATCACGCCACCACTCTACATCAAACCCTTTATCGCACTTGGTCAAAAGGGGAAACAGGCGTATTGATCAGCGGCAACATCATGGTCGACAAACGCTACTTAGAACGTGCAGGCAATGTGGTAGTAGAAGACGAATCTGGTTTTGAGCAATTAAAAGCATGGGCCGATGCCACCCATGAAGGCAGTAGCCTGCTGTGGGCGCAAATCAGTCACCCAGGTAGACAATGTCCACGTATGGTCAGCACAAAGCCCCTATCTGCCAGTAATATTCAACTGAATATGATTGGCAACTTTGGCAAGCCTAAAGCGGCCACGCTTGAAGACATTCAAGATGTGATTCAACGGTTTGCTACTACGGCATCCATATTAAAAAAAGCAGGATTTGACGGAGTAGAAATTCACGCAGCACATGGTTATTTCATCAGCCAATTTTTAAGCCCTAATACCAATCAACGCAACGACCAATACGGTGGCAGCTTAGAAAACCGTGCACGCTTATTGTTAAACGTTATCGCCAGTGTGCGTGCTGCTGTCGGGCCTGATTTTCCTGTGGCCGTGAAACTTAATAGCTCAGACTTTCAAAAAGGTGGCTTTACTCTCGATGAATGTGTGCAGGTGGTGCAATGGCTGAATGAAGCCGGTATAGATTTATTAGAAATCTCTGGTGGCACCTACGAGCAATTAGAATTCTTTAAAGATCAGCCTGTACGTGAAAGTACCAAACAGCGTGAAGCATTCTTTTTAGAATATGCGCAATCCATTAAAGCAGTGGCGAAGATGCCACTCATCGTGACAGGAGGGTTTAGAACCAAACAAGCTATGGAAGAGGCACTAGAAGAAGGCCTTATTGATGCCATTGGTATCGCCCGACCTTTATGCCTTAACCCAGATTTTCCCCAAGAATTTTTTAATGGCGCATTAAATGCTCTGCCCAACGACGAAAGCCAACTGGTGATTGGCAAAGGTTTTTGGGGCCCAGCCAGTTCCTCTAAATCCATTCAAGCTTTAAATAACCAAGCACAAGCAGGCTGGTATTATCACCAAATCGAACGCATTGCCCACGGCCAAGCCCCCGAGCAAGACTTCTCACCAAGAAAAGCATTATTCGCCCACCTTAAAAAAGATGCCGGGCGCGCCCTTCGTCGAAAATTCTAATAGACCATTCGAGCAAACATAGGGCCAGAAGCAAAGCTTCTGGCCTTTTTAGTTGATGTGCAAACCGTCGCACAGT
>CAJXIT010000066.1 GCA_913054055.1 uncultured Thalassolituus sp. | reverse complement strand
AAAGCCGCGGAGTTAAATCTTACATGTAGGATAGAGTATATTCATGATCAGCATTTACCTACTTTGCTAAAAGCGTGTAAAGGGGTGGTGACCATTAATAGCACCACGGCGCTGCAGGCTTTTTATCATAGGGCACCGGTAAAGGTATTGGGTGATGCATTTTTTGATATGCCGGGTTTAACCTGTGTCAAACCCTTGAATGAGTTTTGGCTAGACCCTGGGGTTTCGAATGAGACATTTACGGATCAGTTTAAAGCGTATTTGTTAGATCACGGTCAGATCAATGGCAGTTTTTATACAGAACTTTATATGACCGTTAACAACTTAATTGCCCACCTTAAAAAACTGCGTGCCATTTAACTAAAAGTGAATGCCAAGGGATATGGTATGGGTTTCAAGTGCAGGGTTGTATTCGTACACATCGCCATTGCTCATGTGTTGCCACACATAGCTGGCAAATGTATTCACGGTTAATTTAGTTTTTAGTCCAAACGCATAGGTCCAGTGAACTGGGCCGCCGTATCGCTTTCTACCATAATCACTTCTTGTTAAATAATGCACTTTACCATGGGCGGTAAAATTTAATTTCCCCGATGAACCACCGATTGGTATATGAATAGCCGGGCCAAATCCGTATACATACCCCTTTTCTTCTCCCACATTTAACTGGCTAACACTGAGCTCCATAAGCGGGGTGAGGAGAGTGCCGGAGAATGGCTCCATTCTTCTTTGGTAATAAAATTCTTTGGTATTGATGGGTAGGATTTGTTTTTTACTTGGGGTGCCATAGCGCAACCCTATTGTATTTTTTAACAGCATGTTGGAGATGCGATCATCAAATGACAGGTCAAAATTTTGTGTTTGAGTTTCTGAAGAGTACTCGTTGGAAAAAGCCGAGCTTGAAGTTAATGCAAATAAGATGATGAATAATGTGCGCATGATTCCTTCCTACAACTGAATGGTGAATCAATCATTCTTTTGCAACAAACGTTGCGTCCCTTACTTTTACATTAGTCGAAAATAGTCATTTTTCTTGTTTTGATGAAATAAAATTAAAGTTTTTACAAAAGTTTACCTAGCAAAACTTTATGTCAGAAAATTGTAGGTTTTTATCCAAGTTAGTCGTTAAAAATTGACACAAAAAAAGCGGCCAAAGAGCCGCCTGTTTGATCGTTTTAAAAATTAAGTCCCTAGAATCCAATATTTAGTGCAATAGAGGACTGCATTTGATTGGCTGAAAAAGGGTGCTGCTTAATCACTACCTGAGAAAACATCCAAGGAGTGTGTTGCTTGTGCAGGCCAAACCCTAGTCTGTGGTTTTGGCTTAGGCTGTTGCTCAGGTCTGGGTTGCTCATTGAGTTAATGGACGTAAATGCCACTAGCTGAGTGCTGTCTTGTGTTCCGGCCAGTGACCAGGTGGGGCTGATGGTCTGTATGTTTGTATTGTTCAATTGCAGCTTGCTGTTAACCACAAAGAAGGAATTAGAGTCTGCACTGGCGGCTTGAGCGTAAAGGGCTAATAAGATCATTGCACTGCTTAGAAATGATTTCATGGTGGGTCCCGTGAGTTAGAAAATATTCTATGTCTAAATTAACTCTAGCTGACGAAATGCTGTGCAGTGGTGAGAATCTATCTATGTATGAAAATAGGCTAAACAGCGTGATGTAAATTGCTTTAGGTTATGTAGCGTATGTGGGTGGCTTGGGTAAGGGCTTCCCGGATGTCGCTTCGCTTTATCTGGGTTATATGTGGGTTGTTTGTGCAGGCTGCTTGCGGACGATTGAACTTTAGGTGTTCTTGGTCCCGGATGGCGCTTCGCTCTATCCAGGCTATGTGTTGGGTGTGTTGTTTGTGCTGTGTTGTTGTGGGAGGCTGCCTGCAGGCGATTGAACTTTAGGTGTTGCTTGGTCCCGGATGGCGCTGCGCTCTATCCAGGCTACGTTAGAGTGGGTTTGTGTAGTTTGTGGGAGGGGTGACTGGATTGGACGGTTTTCTAACAGGCATAAAAAAAGCCAGCAAAAGCTGGCTTTTTTGAACGATCTGTTGAATTAACCTTTAAGGGCAACAACAGCAGCGTTTAAACGGCTCTTAGTACGAGCAGCTTTGTTTTTGTGCATGATGCCTTTTGTAACCATTTTGTCTACAAAAGGTGCAGCTGCAGTTAGAGCAGCTTGAGCATCGTCATAGCTTTTAGCGTCGATGGCAGCGTGTACTTTTTTGATGTAAGTACGAACCATAGAACGTAGGCTTGCGTTGTTTGCACGACGGTTAACAGCCTGACGAGCGCGTTTACGAGAACCAGCAGAATTAGCCACTATCAGGCTCCTTCGAAAAATAAAATTAACACATAAATTAGGGTGCGAGATTATCCGGAGTAAGTGGCTAAATGTCAAACCATTTTGTCGTTTACCTGTTTAGGGAGTGTACAATCTGCATTTAACCCTCGTATCCCCTGTACTGCTTGCTACAATAGCCGGTCAAACAATCATGATTAGTCCTGTTTTTTAGACAAAAAACCAATAATAAGGTGCTCTGCCTTCCATGGATCAGCCGAAAACCCCTGAAACACCTGCCAATAACGCGCAATCCGGTACACCAAAATCAGGTGGGCTGCTGCGTTCGTCCTCGATTGTCAGTGCCATGACCTTGTTATCACGGGTTTTGGGCCTAGTACGTGATGTATTTGTGGCCAGTTACTTTGGGGCCAGGGCCGATGCGTTTTTTGTGGCGTTTAAAATCCCCAATTTCTTTCGTCGATTATTTGCTGAGGGGGCATTTAGTGTGGCGTTTGTGCCCATACTCAGCGAGTACAAGGTTAAAGATCGGGATGTTAAAGCCTTGGTAGGTAAGGTTTCAGGGTCTTTATTGGCTATTTTAGGGCCGTTTACGATTTTTGCCGTGGCGGCTGCTCCCATCTTAACCTGGGTGTTTGCCCCAGGATTTGCGGATCAGCCTGAAAAATTTGCTTTAACCAGTGAGTTGCTGCGCATTACCTTCCCTTATTTGCTTTTGATCAGCCTAACTGCCTTTTATGGCAGTGTTCTCAACACCTATGGCCAGTTTGCCGTGCCGGCGGTGACCCCTGTATTGCTGAATCTATGTTTGATTTTGGCCACGTATTTCATGACCCCTTGGTTTGATGAGCCGTTAATGGCATTGGCTTGGGGTGTGTTATTGGCAGGTGTGACTCAGCTGGCGTTTCAATTGCCGTTTGTAATGCGCTTGGGGTTAATGGCGCTGCCTACGCCAGGATTTTCTGATACTGGAGTGAAGCGCATTATGAAGCTGATGGTGCCTGCGCTGTTTGGGGTGTCCGTGAGCCAGATTAACCTGTTGCTAGATGTATTGCTGGCCTCCTTCCTAGAGAGTGGCAGTGTGAGCTGGTTATATTACTCGGATCGCTTGGCGCAATTGCCATTAGGCGTATTTGCCATTGCCATTGCTGTGGTGGTGCTGCCCAATTTATCGCAAAAGCACGCGGCAAAAGAAGAAGGTCATTTTGCCCAAACCCTAGATTGGGCGGTGCGCATGGTGCTGTTAATTGGTGTGCCAGCGGCTTTGGCGCTTATGGTATTGGCCACTCCGCTTATGGCCACCATCTTTTATCGCGGTGAAATCACCCCGTATGACATTTCTAAAATGACCTTAAGCTTGCAGGCCTACGGGGCAGGCTTGCTGGCGTTTATGTTGATTAAGGTACTTGCACCGGGCTATTACGCACGCCAAGACACCAAAACCCCAGTGAAAATCGGCATTCAGGCCATGATTGTGAATATGATCTTAAATCTGATTTTGATCTTCCCGTTTGCCCATATGGGCTTGGCCTTGGCTACTACGCTATCCGCTTATATGAATGCATTTTTGTTGTATTGGGGCTTGCGCAAGCAGGGTCATTACAAGGTTCAACCGGGTTGGTGGCGTTGGTTGGCCCAGTTGGCATTGGCTAATATTGTGATGGTGACGTGTATTGTGGTGCTGAACCCTGAAATCGATCAATGGATGGTGTTCTCTGAGTGGCAGCGTGCCATGTGGACCGGAATATTGGTTGTGGTTGGGGTGGTTAGCTATGGCTTGATGCTATTAATGTCAGGGGTTAGACCAAGGCATTTATTGGTAAATCGGGTCTAATACTCATAACTTTCAGATAAATGCTTCAATACACTCCATATCCCGCCTGAAACAGTGGAGTGAAAAGGCCGCCTAGCCTATAATGCGGCCTTTTGTTTTGCCTAATATTTATGCATTTTTTTCGTGGACTTCATAATACTCGCTCATTTCCTCAAGGTTGTGTTTTAACCATAGGGAATTTTGATGGTGTGCACCGTGGTCACCAGCAGGTATTAAAGAAGTTAACGGATAAAGCCCAAGCCATGAGGCTGCCTGCAGCCGTGATGACGTTTGAGCCTCAGCCTAAAGAGCACTTTGATTTAAACGGTGCCCCAGCTAGATTATCCACACTGGCTGAAAAAATTGAGCTGTTAGAGCAAAACCATGTGGATGCCATAGCCTGCATGGCGTTTAACAATCGCTTTATGGGTTTAAGTGCTCAAGAATTTGTTAAACAGGTTTTGATTGATGGTTTAAATATCAAAGCCCTGATTGTGGGTGACGATTTTAAATTTGGCTGTGATCGCTCAGGGGATTTTGAATACCTGAAGCAAGCCGGAGAAGCATTTGGCTTTACCGTTGAAGATACACAGACGGTTCAGCAAAGTGGCACCCGCGTAAGCAGTACAGAAGTGCGTGCGGCATTAGAACTGGGTAATCTGGATCAGGCTGAAACCTTATTGGGCCGTCCGTTTAGTATCAGTGGACGTATTGCTCATGGACAAAAGCTGGGGCGTACCTTGGGTGTGCCCACAGCCAATGTGATTTTAAAAAGGCATAAAACACCACTTGTTGGGGTTTATGCGGTGCAGGTTGAAACATCAACTGGCACATACAACGGCGTTGCCAATATTGGTATGCGCCCAACAGTGGGGGCGTTAAAACCCATACTGGAACCTCACCTTTTTGACTTTAGTGGTGATCTTTACGGTCAGCGTTTGAAGGTGGTGTTCAAACATAAAATACGAGATGAAAAACGCTTTAATGGGTTAGACGAACTTAAAGCGGCCATCTATCGCGATATTGAAATGGCCAAAGCCTACTTTATCGAAACTAATTAACCTCACTATTGCTTAGTGCATGGTGTGAATAGCATAGAGCTAAAAACGAAGAGCCAAAATGACTGACTATAAATCGACTCTAAACCTTCCAGAAACGGATTTCCCAATGCGCGGAAATCTGGCAAAGCGCGAGCCTGCCACCTTGAAAAAATGGCAAGAGATGGATTTATATAAAGCCATTCGTGAAGCCCGTGCGGGTCGCAATAAATTTATTTTGCACGATGGCCCTCCGTACGCAAACGGCAACATTCACATTGGACACAGTGTGAATAAAATCCTTAAAGACATCATCATCAAGGCGCAAACCATCAATGGTAAAGATGCTCCTTATGTTCCGGGTTGGGATTGCCACGGTTTGCCCATCGAATTAAATGTTGAGAAAGAAGTGGGCAAAGCGGGCGATAAAGTGGATGCCAAAACCTTCCGCCAAAAATGCCGCGAATACGCGCAAACACAAGTAGACGGTCAGCGTGAAGATTTTAAACGTCTGATGGTATTGGGTGACTGGGATAAACCTTACCTAACCATGGATTTCAAATTTGAAGCCAACATCATTCGCACCTTGGGTCGCATTGCAGGCAATGGTCACCTACACAAAGGAGCCAAGCCCGTTAACTGGTGTATGGATTGCGGTTCGGCGTTGGCAGAAGCGGAAGTGGAATACCAAGATAAAAAATCCGTTGCCATTGATGTGAAATTTGAATTTCAAAACACGGCTGATTTGTTAAGTAAGTTTGCTTTAGAAAAAGACGCCGCCGAATTTGAAAGTGCAACAGCCAGCATTGTCATCTGGACTACCACACCTTGGACTTTACCTGCAAACGAAGCAGTATCGGTTCACCCAGGTATTGAATACGCATTAGTACATTTAAAAGAAAGCAATGAGCTTTTGGTGCTGGCGGCTGAATTAGTAAACGATGCCATGGCACGCTACGGCATTGAAGCAGGCGATTATGAAAGCATCGGCTTTGCAAAAGGGGCTGACTTTGGTTGGGTCTTAGAAGGGGATACAAAATCAGATGCGGCGCCGTTCTCGGTTAAGCATCCGTTTATGCCTGCAGACGATGGCGCAGCCGAAAAATATGTTCCAATTATTACTGGCTTACACGTCACCGCAGATTCAGGTACAGGTTCGGTACACACGGCGCCAATGCATGGTGCAGACGATTACACGGTGTCTAATAAATATGGCATTTCGTCAAAAGCCATGTTGGTGAGCGATGAAGGTTTATTCATCGAAAACGAAGCCATGAACGCATTAGAACTGGCCGGATTAAGTGTGGCCGACAAAGGCAACTTTAAGTGCCTTGGCATCTTAAATGAAAAAGGTGCGTTGCTGAAAAAAGTAAACATCAAGCACAGCTACCCACATTGCTGGAGACATAAGTCACCGATTATTTTCCGTGCCACGCCGCAATGGTTTATTTCCATGAAGCAAGGTGGGTTGTTAGAGCAAGCTATGCACGAAGTGGAAAACACAGTGGACTGGCGTCCGGATTGGGGCAAGGCCCGTATCGATGCCATGATGAACTCTCGCCCTGACTGGTGTATTTCTCGTCAACGTACTTGGGGTGTACCAATCGCATTATTTGTGCATAAAGTTTCTGGAGAATTACACCCGGATACTCAAAATTTAATTGAAACAGTGGCTAAAAAAGTTGAACAGGAAGGCATTGATGCTTGGTTTGATTTAGATGCTCAAGATTTATTAGGCGCGGAAGCAGGTGATTACCAAAAAATTACCGACACCTTAGATGTATGGTTTGATTCTGGTGTGACCCACGCAGCAGTACTAGAAGAGCACCCTGAATTGCACGTACCTGCGGATTTATACTTAGAAGGTTCTGATCAACACCGTGGTTGGTTCCAATCATCATTGTTAACCAGTGTGGCTGCCCGTGGTGCTGCGCCGTATAAAACAGTTTTGACTCACGGCTTTACTGTGGATGGCGATGGCAAAAAAATGTCTAAGTCATTAGGTAATGTGATGTCACCACAAGATGTGGTGAACAAGCTGGGTGCGGATATTTTACGTTTGTGGGTGGCGTCTACGGATTACACCAGCGAAATGACGGTCAGCGATGAAATTCTAAATCGTACTGCGGATTCGTATCGTCGTATTCGTAACACGGCTCGTTTCTTATTGGCGAACATCAATGGCTTTGATCCAAAAGCCCACATGGTGAAACCGGAAGAATTATTGCCGTTAGACGCTTGGATTGTGGATCAAGCTAACCAACTGCAAAGCGACATTATTGAAAGCTACGATGAATACCAAACCATGAATATTTATCAGAAGTTGCATAACTTCTGTGTAAATGAATTAGGTGGTTTTTATCTTGATGTGATTAAAGATCGTCAGTACACCACTAAAGCGGATAGCTTGCCACGTCGCAGTGCGCAAACTGCTTTATATCATGTGGCTGAAGCCATGCTGCGCTGGATGGCACCCATCTTAAGTTTCACCGCAGAAGAAGCGTGGGAATTCATGCCTGCACAAACAGAAGGTGAGCGTGAATCAAGCGTGCTACTAAGCGAGTGGTACACAGGTTTGTTCTCGGCCCCTAACGACACGTTTAACGATGCTTACTGGCGTCGCATGATGTCGGTTAAAACCGAAGTGAATAAACTGCTAGAAAAAGCCCGTAACGAAAAAACAATCGGTGCAAGCTTAAGCGCGAAAGTGACCTTGTTTGTAGACGGTGAGTTGGCGGACGACTTGAATCGCTTAGAAGATGAATTACGTTTTGTATTGATTACATCGGGCGCGACGGTTGAAGCATTTGATGCCAATGCCGGTGAGGCCACTGACCTTGAAGGGTTGCGCGTTAGCGTTTCTGCAAGCGAAGATGAAAAATGTGATCGCTGCTGGCATTACCGTGCCGATGTTGGCACACATGCAGGCCATGAAAGCTTATGTGGTCGCTGTGTTGAAAACGTAGAAGGTGAAGGCGAAACAAGGGCATTTGCATAATGTTAAACAACTTTGTGCAAAAGCATTTGTCAGATTTGAATAAGTCACAACTAAAGTGGTTGTGGCTTGCATTCATTGCGATTGTTTTAGATTTTGTCACTAAGCAAATGGCTGAGTCATTATTAAATTATGCTCAGCCAGTTTATGTGCTGCCGGTATTTGATTTAACCCTGTTATATAACAAGGGTGCAGCCTTTAGTTTTTTGGCCAATGAAGGTGGTTGGCAGCGTTGGTTTTTCACGGCCATTGCAGTGGGCGTAAGTGCCGTGTTAACCGTTTGGTTAATGAAGCTAAAACCCAGTGAAAAGTTTTTAAGTGTGGCGTTGGCTTTGGTGATCGGTGGTGCCCTTGGCAACTTGTATGATCGCCTTGTTTACGGTCACGTGATTGATTTTATTCATGTGCATTGGGATAAGCATTATTTCCCAGCGTTTAATATTGCTGATAGCGCTATCACACTTGGCGCGGCCATGTTGATGTATGAAAGTATTTTCATGCAAAACAAAAAAGATTAATTTCATTTTATATGCCTAAGCCGGTTAATGGCTTAGGTTGAATCATATTGTTGGATTTTCCCATGCAAATTGCTCAAGGCAAACAAGTAACACTACATTTCGCATTGAAACTTAATGATGGTCAAGTGGTTGATAGCACTTTTGAGAAAGAACCGGCTACTTTGGTTGTGGGTGATGGCAATTTACCTGAAGGCTTTGAATCTTTGTTGGTAGGTTTAGAGACAGGAGCAAAGCAAAGTTTTGTGATTCCTCCCGAGCAAGCGTTTGCGCAAAAAAATCCTAATAATATTCAGGAAGTTAAGCGCCGTGACTTTGGTCCGGATATGGAGCTTGAAGTGGGCTTGATGGTATCGTTTGCCGATGCTAATGGCGCTGAACTTCCTGGCGTGATTAAAGACGTACAAGATGATGTGGTTGTGGTGGATTTTAACCACCCGTTAGCCGGTGAAGAATTAACCTTTGATGTTGAAATCATTCAGGTTTCAGATCCTCAATAGTGTGCGCTGAGAATAAATTTCTAATGGATATTACCCTAGCAAATCCCCGCGGCTTTTGTGCCGGCGTTGACCGAGCCATTGATATTGTGAATCGTGCCTTGGATATTTTTGAGCCACCGATTTATGTGCGTCATGAGGTGGTGCATAACAAATTTGTTGTGGATAATTTACGTGACCGCGGGGCGGTATTCGTAGATGAATTACATGAAGTGCCTGACGATAGCATTGTCATCTTTTCTGCCCACGGCGTGTCTAAAGCTGTTCAAAGTGAAGCAAAAGATCGTGGCTTGAAAGTATTTGATGCAACCTGTCCTTTGGTTACCAAAGTCCATATGGAAGTGGCACGATACTCATCAAAAGGCAGTGAAATGATTTTGATTGGTCATAAAGGTCACCCAGAAGTAGAGGGCACCATGGGGCAGTATGATCATGACAATGGCGGCGATATATACTTGGTAGAGGACGTGACTGATGTGCAAGCGTTAACCCCTAATAATCCTGATGCATTATCTTATGTGAGTCAAACCACTTTATCCATGGACGATACCGCCATCGTTATCGAAGCCTTGCGTAAAAAATTCCCAAATATTCGCGGCCCTAAAACCGATGATATTTGCTACGCCACACAAAATCGTCAAGATGCAGTGAAAGACTTGGCCAAACAATGTGATTTGATTTTGGTGGTGGGTTCTCCAAACAGCTCAAACTCCAATCGTTTACGTGAATTAGGTGAACGCATGGGCGCCGATGCCTATTTGATTGATAATGCGCAAGAAATTGATGCCACTTGGTTTGCTGATGATAAAACAGTGGGTATTACCGCTGGTGCGTCAGCACCCGAAGTATTGGTTCAGCAGGTGGTGAATCGAGTGAAAGAGTTAGGTGGTACCGCTCCGGTGGAGTTAAGCGGTCGTGAAGAAAATATTACGTTTAACCTTCCAAAAGAATTGAGATTAAAAGAAGTGGATTAATCTTAATCTGGTTGAGTTTAAAAGCCTATTCAGAAATGAATAGGCTTTTTTATTGGCTGAAACTTTATTCTTGATACTTTATGGTAAATCATTGACTGACGATTTCGAAACACGGAACGTATTTAGAACCGGGCAATTTCATTCTTTGCTGTTCAACCATGCTGGCCAATAGCGCTTCCAAAGGTTTGGTAATTTCATTGTTCCCATTTATTTTAAATGGGCCGTGCCTTTGAATTTCTTCGATTCCGTCTTGTTTGACGTTACCTGCCACAATGCCACTGAAAGCTCTGCGTAGGTCGGCAGCCAATTTATGTACAGGTTGGTCAAACGAGAGATTTAAATCACTCATGGATTGATGAGTGGGCGTAAATGGAATTTGAAACTCGCTGTCAATCTCCAACATCCAGTTAAAAAAGAAGGCATCGTTATGTTGTTTTCTAAATTCCGTTACGCGTTTGAATTCTTTTTTCATGTGAATGGCCACCGCTTCGGGGTCATCAATGATGATGGTGTATTTTTGCTGGGCTTTTTCACCTAGGCAGCAGCCAATAAAGGCATCAATTTTTTCAAAGTAGGTTTTTGCAGAAGCGGGGCCTGTAAATACTACGGGGAATGGAATGTGTTTATTTTCAGGGTGCAATAAAATACCCAGCAGATATAAAATCTCTTCCGCGGTGCCGGCACCACCAGGAAATACAATGATGCCATGGGCGCAACGAACAAAGGCTTCTAAGCGTTTTTCGATATCAGGCAAAATGACCAGCTCATTAACAATGGGATTAGGCGCTTCGGCGGCTATGATGCCGGGTTCAGTGAAACCAACATAGCGACCGGCTTTGTTATGTTGTTTGGCGTGGCCTATGGTAGCGCCTTTCATAGGGCCTTTCATGGCGCCAGGCCCACAGCCGGTCCCTACATCTAAAGCACGTAAACCTAATTGATACCCTACCTCTTTGGTGTAATCGTATTCTTCGCGGGCAATACTGTGTCCGCCCCAGCAAACCGTTAAGCCATTAGGGGTGCCGTAGCGTAAAATATTGGCGTTTCTTAAAATATGAAACACCATATTCGTCATGAGTTCACTGCTGTGAATGTCGGGGTCGTTTAAAAACTTAGGGTTGTTAATGATTTCATCGTGAATATAAATGATGTCTCGCAGAACTGTAAATAAATGTTCGCGAATGCCAAAAATGACTTCACCATCTACAAACGCATTTTCAGGGGCGTTGAAAATATCCAGTACAATGCCGCGGTCAAGTTGAATGACTTCTATTTCAAACTCTGAATATTCATCTTGTTGTGCATAACAATCATCACCATTGGAGCCACAATTAAGAACCGCGAATGCACAGCGTTTGAAGATTTCGTATAGACCAGTTTTACTGGCATCTTTTAGTCGGTTGACTTCTTGGCGAGACAGAACTCTTAAAGCTTTTCTGGGTGTAATGCGTGCATGCGCAACTGCCATACTGTTTTATCCCTGTTATTAATATTTATCGATAAAAGCGCTACTTATTTAGTTTAGCACTTAAATTAGAAATTATTAGTTATTTATCTAATAAGGAGAGGGCTTTAGGGAATGAATTAGGCTATGAATGAATGGTTATAAAACCTGGGGCAACGTAATCATATAAACATCTTAAGCCCAAAATTCCATGGGGCCATATTGGCTGTTGAGCTTTAAAATATCGCTGCGAGTGACGATACCTTGAAGCTCTTGTTGATCATTAATAATCGGTAATGAACCAATGTGCTCATCAAATAGAACCTGTGACAGTTGATGGATGTCCATGGTTAAAGATGCGGCAAACACTTTGGTTTTGTACCAATGCTCTTTATCTGTATTTTTAAGGGCATAAATCTTTAATATGTCTCGCTCGCTGACAATGCCGATCAGCTTATGATTTTTTGTAATGGGTAAATGTTTGATGTGGTGTTGCTGCATTAACTCCCAAGCACCTTGGATGCTGGCCTTTGATTGCTCTAAAGCATGGACAGGAAAAGACATAATCTCTTGAGCGGTGTGAACTTGATGATTGGTCTGGTGTTGCTGTTGATAAGCGGAGTGCTTTTGCTGATTGCCTTTGCTTTCAACTTTTTGAGTGCCCGCACTTTTTTCTGTGCGCTTTAATAGCGGGGATTCTGGGCTATGGTATTGCCGAATGGCAGCGGCACCTTGATCAATAAAA